>JAAYSV010000027.1 GCA_012518215.1 Bacillota bacterium | reverse complement strand
TGAATTATATCCATCAGAGGAACCTCTCCCTTCGGGGAATATTTGGTAAAGCTGATACTACGAGGTTCCTCTTCCGCTTTTTATAAAAGATTTCCTCCAAAGTCCTAAAGTAAATTTACACCAACGCCCCCTTCTTCTCCTGAAATAAACTTTATCATTTCCGCCCGATCCGGATTCACGAGGGATCCGATCATCAGGTTTGGATTGACGATCAGAGGAACTTGTAATATATCCTTCGGGCCATGTTGCCGGGGCGAAGCATGATCTTCAGCCGGATCAGCATTTCCATGAACCTTGAATATTTTCGCTGCACGTCATTCAAAGATCTGATCGTGAGCCCTGATTGCAGAGCTTTCAGATGACAATCATCCCCTACCTCCATGGAAACTGTTTTTTCTTCATCTTTCAACAGATCGAAAAAGTTGTCGGAGAAAGGGGCAGTGTTTCCCTTCATATGCAACATCACTCCTCGGGCAAAAGTGTCACTTTTCAGAGTGATGTACAGGATCCCGTCTTCCAGCCTGAGCCGCTTTTTTATTTTCGGGCTGCCCAACTGCAGATCACGTTCCCTGGAAAATAAAGATGTGTTGTAAGCGACCTCACGGCCATCCCTGTCGTGGATACCGGCAAACAGCACCGTGTTGCGGGCTGATTCCCGTTTGAAATAAGGAGCCGTATCAAGGATTTTCGTGTAGACCTCGTCGAATTTCAAAACGATGTTTTCTGTACCCCTTTCCCGTACTTCACCGTCAAACCCGACGATTTTCCATCTCAGGAACCCTTCAAAAGCATCCTCTCTTTCGCTGTACACATGTATCTCCGTCTGTCTATTTTCATGCAGAAAAGAGAGAGCCAGCGGCTTGTTGAACCTTTTTGCATGGTAGTGAAGGGCCTTCCATTTTCCGCAATAATCGATACTTGACCAGCTGTTCACCGGCCAGCAATCGTTCAATTGCCAGTACAGGGCCCCGTTGCACCTTCCCTTGTTCCTGCGGAAATGTTCCACGGCGTACTTGATGCTCTCCGCTTGAATGAGCTGGGATACGAAGATCAGATCCTCGAAAGCAGCAGGAATAAAAAATTGTGAGGCCATGTAATAGAGTATTATTTCATTGCCACTGGCACATTTCTGATGTGCATTCATGACTTCCGAGGTCATATACAAATCTTTCCGTGAAGCAAATGTTTCTATCGTGTCCATATCGGGTAGTGATTGGAATCCAAATTCACTGCAAAACCTGGTCATGCGGCGTTGATAATAGGAAAAAGGCTGTAACCCGTGCCAGACATTCCATAGATGAGTATCCCCCACGTTGTCGGAATTAACATCCTGCAGATGCTTCCCACCGGAAGGAGAGCCGTACCAGTAAGGAGTGTCGGGATCAAGTTTTTCAAGCCTTTGCGGCAATTCATGATAGAAGAATTCATCGGTGCTTCTGATAAATTTTCTCCTGATCATCCAGGATGGAGACATCACCTCGATTTCATTGTTACCGCACCAGAGAGCCAGGCTGGCACGATGGCGCAACCTTCTCACCTGGTCATCCACCTCCCGGAAGACTTCACGCAAAAAATCACGATCGTAAAATGGATAGGGTGCACATGCAAATTGAAAATCCTGCCAGACAAGGAGGCCGTATTTGTCGCAGAGATCAAAAAAATCTTCGCTGCCGTAGTAGCCGCCGCCCCACACACGAACCATGTTCATATTGGCCCGGGCCATACCCCGTACCAGGCGCTCAAGCCGGGCTCGATCTGTCCTCGTTACGAAACTGTCAGTGGGTATCCAGTTGGCACCTCTGCAAAATATCTTCATGCCATTGACTTTGAAAGCAAATGTCTGCCCCCACCGATCAGCGCTCCTGTCAAGTTCCACGGTTCGCAAGCCGATCGTATATTTCTTCCTGTCCCGTGTTTTGCCCCCATCATCAAGTAGCAATTCAATCCTGTACAGCGGCTGCGTCTCCACTTCCCTGTAACCGTTGGGATACCACAATTCGGGATGTTCGATGTCCACCGTCCAGTTGATTCTGTCCGTGGTAAAACCCATCTTCCGTGTAATAATTTCCCGGCCGTCAGGACCGGATATCCTGCACAACAACGCAAGTTCGCAGTTCGAGGCATCATCCGAGCGGACAGTTTCCAGGCTCATATCCAGCCTGACCCTATCTCTGAAATGTTGCTGCCTGACCACAAAATCATTTATATAACCACACTTGAAGGCGCTGATCTGTATCCCCCCGCTGATCCCCGAGGGTGGAAGTATCGGACCCCAGTCCCATCCAAAATGGTAAGCCGGTTTACGGAGATGGGGGAAACCTGTCAGCCCGTTGTAATTGTGAGGAAAAGGGTCCTGCCTTTGTTTTTCGGAGATATATTTCACCGGGGAATGAAAAAATATAACGATCTCATTGATACCCACCAACAGATGTTCCTTGATATCAAAGCGATGATCCGCGTGGGCATTTTTGCCCCGCCCGACTGGCACCCCGTTGATGAAAATATCTGCAATGGTGTCCAGGCCGCTGATGGAAAGAAAGACAAAATCACGCTCCAGCACCCGTTCATCAACCGTGAACTGCCGCGAGTAGATCCAATCTTTCTCGCCTACCCAGCGATACAACATTTCATTGGTGCCGTAAAAGACATCATCGATGACCTTCTCCCTCATCAGATCGAGATAATTGCATCCCGGAACAAATGCCTTGATCTCGTTATCCGGGTCATCGCTGCGTTTCAATATCCATGGCCCGTTCAAATCCAATGTGATCATAATATTGATTATATCATGTTTACAGGAACATTCAGGAGGTTCTCCGGTCGCTTCGGTTCCCCTGCCGCCTCTGTCGGCAGACTCTTTTTTCAACACTACCATGGGAAAATACCACATGATTCATTTGCTTTCATAACAATGACAGAGGCGGGAACAGGAGTGGCCGGCGGCAACCGACATGGCATGGAGTATTGTTGCAAAATCTACAATGCCCCGGAACGACTTTTTTTTCGCAAAACTTCAAGGGAACAATTCTATATGATAGAATGATTGTTGGCAAAACAACCATAATAGTTAAACATAAAAACAAAGGAGATCAGATATGAATAGAGTTGAAAAAGCACTGATGCACGCTTTGTTTGTTCATCTTCATCATAATGCCGACAAAGCGATAGATTTCCAGGCTTTCAAGGAACTGAACGACAGGGTCGGCAAGACCCTGCCGGGCAGCATGATCATCGGCCCCGATGCCAATGATGACGCCGCCGTACTCAAACTGCCCGGGGAAGATACCCATGTCGTGGCCAAGATGGAAAGCCACTGCAGCCCCTGCGTGCCCCGTCCCTATGACAGCTCGGCCACCGGGGTGGGCGGCTCGGCCCGTGATGTGGTTGCCATGGGGGCAAAACCCCTTTTTATTCTTGATTTTATCGGCACCAGGCCACTTGATGAAGAGGTTATCGTCGGCCCCTGCGGCTTCACGGGCAAATGCACGTGTGGAAAATGTATCACCATGACCAGCCAGGAACGGCTCAACCTCATGCTCAAAGGAATCCGCGACATGTGTGCTGCACTGGAGATGTTCGTGGCCGGCGGCGGCTTCTCCACATCCTTCAGTGATATAGTTCCGGCCATGGTCATCAGTGCTTTTGGAAAGTTGATCACCGAAAAACCGCTCACCAAACCGGCCAAACGTGCCGGAAATATAATGATTATCATCGGCGAGACCGGAAGTGACGGCAATGACACCCTGTACCGGGCTGGCCTGGTTCCGGAGATGCGCCCCGCTCTGGCCCTTTTCGAGGAAGAAAGAAAAACGATGGACTCAACCCTGGAAGCATACAGGATAGAGGGGATCGAATCATGTTCGGACCTGGGGGCAGCCGGGCTTGGAGCTGCCGTCTGCGAATCGGTTCGCTTTGGCGGGCTGGGGGCCACCGTCGATCTCTCGAAGGTTCCACTGCGGGAAGAAAACCTCTCCCCCGAGGAAATCCTTATCTGCGAAACCCAGGCCAGGATGCTGCTGCAGGTACCTCCCGAACATGCAGACGAACTGATCGCCGCGGCAAGGTCAAAGGGAGCCCGTGTGGAAGCAATCGGCGAGGTGAACGACAGCGATCGGAGTATCTTCACATACAATGGAGAAACCATCGCCATCATTCCCAACAAACCCCCGGCGGAAACGATGCGTGAACTGGAAAGAATTTAAAGCCTGTTACCGATCGGTCCGTATATTGCCTGAACCCGAGCAGGAACAGGTCATGCCCATCAACATGCTCGAGCAGCTTTCACAAACTGCCGTACCACCATGGCCGTGAACGAGCACGATGGAAAGGGTGATAACATCAACAAGAAGGCAATCAATTATACTGTCAGGGTTTTCATGCAACGATTGTTGGGCTGGCTCTGTTTCCTGCTTGCCGCACGGTGGTCCATGACCTGGCAGAACTGGGTGTATTTCGGTTCAGGATTGGTTTTGACCGCCATTTCCACGTTCATCATCTACAGGATAGACCCGGAAACCCTTGCTCAGCGGGGGAAAGTGGCCACAGATTCCCCGAAGTGGGACAAGGCTCTCCTGCTTTTATTCTGGCTTCTCAATTTCTTTGTCATCTTCGTGGTAGCCGGATTGGAGTCGGGAAGGGGCACTGCGGACAACATTCTGTTCTGGACTGGCATGTTCCTTTCAATCATCTCGGCAGTCATCATCACTGCTGCAATGGCCGCCAATACATATCTGGAATCAACGGCAAGGATACAGACAGAACGCAAGCAGGCAGTGATAACCCGGGGCGTATATGGAATTGTGAGACACCCCACCTATTCCGCCGTGTTGCTCTCCTGTGCCGGCATATCCTTTGTTTTTGCAACACCCCATGTCTGTGTAACTGCGGCAATCATAGCCATAATCATTGTAATACGTACATTCCTTGAAGATAGAATGCTCAAAGAAAATCTGGAGGGGTACGCGAAGTATGCTGAAAAGGTAAGATATCGACTCATTCCATATATCTGGTAACACGACATACGACAGAGAACTTCAAATATTTTACCACTCATGCCTTTGGATTCGTGTCGAGCCTGGTCAAAATTCCTCGAGAGCAGATCTGCTACAGGATTTTTTTGGAATAACAGCCTGCAAAAAAAACCGATATGGTAATATAATCTATGAAGGGGTGGCTCAAATCTTGACAACATCATTGGCCCGGCCATCCGGAAAAAAGCAAGTTAACAGGGAGGAGAGAAAAAATGAAGAACATCAGGAATATCTTGATGGTTTTGCTGGTTGCAATCCTGGCCGTCAGCGGTGCGGCATGCAACATCTTCAGCAAATATTTTGATGAGGTGGCAGCCTATTCTTTCTGGGACAACGAAGCGCATCAATCCATACCCCAGTATCGGCAATACGAGATAATGGATGATTTTCTCTCGGAAGGAACGATCACGAACGGCAGATGCATTGGCAGCGATGGAAAGGTGCGCAAGGTGCTCTTCCTGGGCTGGGACGGAGCACGCGCAGATGCCATGCTCAATATTTTTTTCAATGAAAACAATCCATCGGACAACGGGATCAACCATGAGGTCTCCGAATATAGCGGGTTGCACACCTTGAAAAAAACAGGCGGATTGTATCTGGCTTACGCCGGAGGTGAAAAGGGCAAGGACAGCCAGCAAAATACTTCAACAAGCCCGGGCTGGACCACGGCTCTTACAGGTGGCTGGAATACACTACATGGTATAAAAACAAACGATGATTCCAAAACCGGCGGTGAAACGATAATGCTCAAGTATGCCAAACTGGGCCTTGATACCTCCTTTGTTTTTGATTGGGACCAGTATTTTGACGTCAATCTGAAGGATGAGGTCAGCTATCTTCTCGAGAATCCATCCGTTCCCATGTCCATGCGCGACATCGACCGGATCAAAACAGATGATTACAGCGAGCTGGATACCAGGGCCGCCAGCCCGGAGCATTACAATCTGGTCGCGGGAGATCATCTGCCGGAAAATGCCCGTTATGATATTGCCGTCAAGGAATACATCGCCGAACGCATCGAAGCAGGCGACGATATTGTCGTCGGGATCTTCGAGAGTGCCGATGCAAACGGGCACAATGCCGGCTTCTCCAATGAAAATCCCGGATACGTCAATGGTGTACGAAATTCCGACCTTTATCTGCACAGCCTTCTGCAGATCATCGAGGAGCGCGAGAACAGCATGGACGAGGATTGGCTGGTACTGGTTGCCGCCGATCATGGCGGGATCGGAAAAGGGCATGGGAGGCAGACCTGCGAGGAACGAACCATCTGGGTAGCCTGCAACAAACCCGTAAACGAAAAATACTTTGGCATGAACTATGACGGTACAAGGGAAAACGACTGACTGACAGCAGAAAAATATCCCTGCACTTGCAGCTGTAAAATTACTCTTATCTTTGGCATTGTGCGACAACATGATTGCAGGGATATGGCCACTGCCCGATGGTGTACCTTGAAAATCCAACAGTTCAGGATGGTCAAACCGGAAGCCCGGGGGAATCAATTGTCATAATCCAGTTCACCGGGGAACTGCTCATCATCCATGATGTACTTCTCGTAATTGGAATTCTGGTATACCTTGACGTAATCTATGACAAATTCCGGTTCTTCATCGTACTTGAAATGCCCGATTCTCTGCCCATGGGGGCCAAAAGTATCGCCGGCATCTATCTCCACGGTGAGCCTCAGAAATTGCCTCACCTTGGAAACACCGCCGCTGTTGGTAGCCCAGGTTGGAACGCCATTTATATAGAAGACATAGTATTCAGGTGTCCACTTGAGGGCAAAAGTGTTGAAACCCTCGTACAAACTGTAATCCAGATCGGTGATATGCCCGGAAACTTTCCCATCACTGCCGTAGCCATCCCAGAGGAGGGCATGCCCCATCTTGCGGGGCTTTTTTCTGAAAGCGGATTCAAAGATATCTATCTCCGTGCCATCACAGCCCTCATTTCCCACCTTCCTCTGGTTGGAAGATTGCAGCCAGAATGCCGCCCAGAGGCCGGGAGCATCGGGAAACTTGACCCTCGTCTCGAAGTAGCCATAGGCCTGTGAAAAAAGCATCTCATCGCTATCGCCCTTGTTATCACTGAAATCATCGGAGACAATCTTTCTGGTCTCGATGCCTCCGGAAAAACGTCCGCTGCGGGGGCAGATCCCCTTGCTGCAATCATGGCTGTCGGTCTGATATGCGCGTATGGTAACGTAACCGTCCGCCACGGTAACCATATCGTCACACCAGTGGTTGGAATGTATCTCCTGCCCCGTCTGGGTCTTCCATCGCAGGCAATGGGGAGAATACGTCCAGATTTCTTCATTCAGAGAATCGCCATCAAAATTATCCGTGAAAACCTCGTACCATCCATCTTCCCCGAGCCGTGGCAGGGAGAGGTCATAACCTTTGCCCTGCCAATCTTCCTCGTTGCCACATGCACCGAGGGAAAGCGTCATAAAAACAATCAAAGCTACCCATAATATTTTTCTGACCACGAGATGCCCTGCCTTTCCTTGTTTTCATTTTTTGTGGTATCGGAAGCGGTAAAATGGATACAAGATATTCACTATTATTATTTGACCATTAGTTCTACGTTTCCTCATCAAAGACCTTCATGCAAGGAGTAAGACGACGAATGGCCATTCCCTCCCTCGATCAAATTCACTTGACACATATAACGGCATACGATATAATTATATCATGCTTCGATATAACGTATCACGTAGTAGGGAAAGAGATAAAGTCCATGGGGGAACAAAAAGGCGCTTTAACCGAAGGAATATATTATATTCTGCTTTCGCTTGTTAAGCCTTTGCACGGATACGGGATCATGCAAAATGTAGAGGCTTTAACCGGAGGCAGACTGAAGCTGGCTGCGGGCACCCTTTACGGAGCCATTGTCAACATGATCGAAAAGGGGTGGATCAAGGCATTGCCTGTAAAAAAAAATAGCCGTAAAAAGGAATATATTATCACCGAAGCAGGCAAAAGCGTGTTAAAAGACGAGATCAGACGCCTGGAGGAATTGCTTCAAAATGGAAACAAGATTTTTGAGGAGCCGATGCAATGAAAAAAACTATTTACAAGTGGTTCTGGGCATGGAATTATGATAAGGAAGAAGAATGGCTGAATGAAATGGCAGCGATGGGACTGTCCCTGGCCTCCGTGGGTTTCTGTACATATATCTTTGAAGAAACTCTACCCGGCGAATACAAGGTGCGAATTCAACTGCTGGATCATTTCCCTTCCCACCCGGAAAGTATGAACTATATAAAGTTTCTTGAAGAAACGGGAATCGAGCATGTAGGTTCTATTACCCGGTGGAATTATTTTAGAAAGAAAATGAACCTGGATGACAGCCAGAAAGAATTTGACCTTTTTTCTGATAGCAAGTCCCGCCAAAAACACCTGGGCAAGATGATGCTTATTTTTGGTATTCTGGCATTGGCCAATCTGTTGAACGCTTTCACACAGGTCGTAGGCTATCAAGATTCAGGTAGGGGGTACACATTTCCCATAATTATTTTTCTCATAAGTATAGGCCTGCTTCTATCCTACGGTTTTTTCAAGATATACATCAAGTGGAATAAATTAAAGAAAGAGAACAGGCTCTTTGAATAAAGATGTTTCCATCCACAGTTATCACCACGAAGTTACTGCATATCCAGAAATAAAAAACCCGCCTGAATCACGATGAATGTTGATTCAAGCGGGTTTTCCTGGTCGGGGCGACAGGATTTGAACCTGCGACCCCTTGGTCCCAAACCAAGTGCGCTACCAAACTGCGCCACGCCCCGACAATCCTCGATTTTCATGTTGGTAATGCCCCGGATGGCATCGGCACGAAGGCAGTATTCATTTTAACACAGAGTCTGCTCCATTTCAATAAATTCAAACGCCGCGCAGGCCCCGCAAAAAATTCATGTGCCCCACCGCGGTATGACCGTACAGGGGTTTGCATAATGATAGGACACACCTGTATTTCCACGGTGATGGTTACAAAACAGAAGCCGGCAAGGAACCTTCAGCATACGCCCAAATAGCGTCAAACAATGTTCTTTTTTCTGTACTTCTGATATACTTTAACATAGGCAATTTCACCGGGTCATCGCTATTCTTTTAACGGAGGAGGAAGAATATGTCTACCAAAACAGTAAGAGAAAAAAGAGTGATGGTGTTCTGGGTTTTCATAACTGTGGCAGCCTTGTTGCTTCTGGTCGCGGGTGTTCTATCCGTGGAAATGCGCGAAACGAAGGTGGAACGGATGGAAAATGAGTTTTCAGCGCAACCCTCCGAAGCACTGGCCGATCATGTTTATCTGATCATCGTGGACGGGCTTCGCGTCGATGGGATGGATAGCATGCCCTACCTGAGCGAATTGGCCAGCCAGGGAGGGTATGGCATCATGACCGTACCGGAGCCGACTTTCTCGCGGCCTGCCTATGCACGGATTATCACGGGTGCCTCTTCTTCCATCACCGGAATAAACAGCAACATGCAGGCGCGCAAGCTTGACATCCCCACGATATATGATTTGGCTGTCAGCCAGGGATTGACGACCGGGGCTTCGGCATACAAATGGTTCTATGAAATAGCCGTGGGTACTCCTTACCGGACAGGAAAAGGTTGTGAGAACAGAACCATCAAGGATCGGACCCTGCCCATCCAGTATGGGTATTATTACGACGACAATGATGATTATACTTATGATGATCGGGAAATCTTCGCCCAGGGAAAAGGGATCATGGAGGAGCATACCCCCAATTTTCTGATCGTCCACTCAATGGAGGTCGATATGGCCGGGCACAATCACGGAGGCACCTCCGTGGAATACAGGGAGAGAGTCAAGGAAAATGACCTTTATATACGTGAACTGGTGGAAGCCATCCCCCACCCCGAAAAAAGTATCGTCATGGTTATGGGAGACCACGGTCATATCGACAGGGGAGGGCACGGAGGCCCTGAAAAAGAAGCTATCGAGACCCCCCTGGTAATATGGGGGCACAATGTTCTGACCGGTTCAGCGGATGGTTATACCCAACTTGACCTTGCCCCGACCATTGCTGCCCTCCTGGGCATGCCTTTTTCCACCTACATGGAAGGTAAAGTTATGGATGAACCATTCGACTGGCCGGCGGGAACAGCCGCCGCTTACAACAACACGCTTTCCAGGTTACACCAACCCTTCGTGGCCTCGCTCTACGACAGATTCGAGGTTCCCTATGCCGATGAAACGGAAGAGATATCGGTCACCGCACTGCATGAAATAATGCACTTGAAAGCGGTCTTTTTCAAGTTCATTTTTGCCCTGGCCATTCTGCTGATCCTGTTCATCATCCTCTTTCTGTGGTTCAAGCTCTACCGGTGGAACAATATCCGGAACATATTCCGGGGCAAGGGGTGGACCCTGGCCAGCGCTTTCATCGCTACGATTGTCTATATTCTCGTTTACCAACTCGCCCTGAAACTTCTGGGTCTCGATTATTCGTACAGCATCGTGGATGTCAACGTCAAATTTGTGGGTATAGCCACTTTGCCGCCATTGATCGCTTTTGTTTTCTTTTATTTGATTTTTGCCCGATGGATGAAGGAACGGGCTGACATCGAAAGTTTCTCCATTCATACGATAACCTTGGTCATTGCCTTTCTGGCAACTATCATCGTTGCCGCCGTCAAGCAGGGAGGGAACGATATCTTTCTGCCGGATTTCAAATGGTTCCTTGTCTATGCTTTCAGCGCCTATCACCTGTTTATCACCGGACTATGCTGTATTGTTTTCAGCCGATTCACGAAAAAATCAGCATTTGATCTGGATGCAAAAGCAAGGCAAGCTTTGTAATCACGGCAAGGCAGAGTTTTTCGAGCTTGCGGAAGGATGACCACGCCGACCTTCGGTTGAAAAGCGGAACACCTTTGTATGGAAAAGATAGAAAACACCCCTTCAGGTATATCTGGAAGGGGTGTTTTCTTTGATTTTCTTGCCCGTCCGTGCAACCGATGTGAAAACCTTTCCGTTACCATCCGTCCATCAATGTAAATGCAGAAAAAGACAGTCTTCTCCCCGATCCCATTCATCATGCAGAAGGCACGTTAATACCCAGGCGAAACAAGAAACCCGGACGATGTAAATAGTGTGCGGGAAAAGTTAGACGCGATCTTGACCGAAAAGTTTTTCTACAATCGGACGCAGCCTGCGCAGGGCTTTGCCCCGGTGGCTGACCATGTTTTTTTTCTGCGGCCCCATCTCGGCAAAGGTGAGCTTACCCCCCTCGAAGATAAAGAGGGGATCATAACCGAAACCTCTTTTTCCCCGCGGAGCGGAAGCAATGGTTCCTTCGCAACTTTCTTCGATTATTTCGACAGTGCCGTCAGGACAAACAATCGCGAGAACACAGGTAAACCGGGCTCCCCTTCGTTCTTGCGGAACTTCCTTCATTTCTTTCAGCAGCAACAGGTTATTCTGCATATCATCGGCGTCAACCCCCGCAAAGCGGGCCGATTTCACGCCGGGAAGGCCGCCCAGAGCATCCACCTCCAGGCCGGAATCATCGGCCAGGGTAATTTCCCCGCAGAAATTTGAAATCTGGTGCGCTTTCTTAAGTGCATTGTCCGTTAAATTTTTCCCGTCTTCAATGACAACCGGAGCCCCCTCAACCTCTTTCAGAAAGACGATCTCCAGCGGCAGACCTGCAAGGATATCGCGAATCTCTGCCACCTTGCCTTCATTATGTGTAGCCACGATCAATTTTTTCGCCTTTTTCCCCATCTTCATTCCTCTTTTTTCAGGCTTTCCCGTAATACTCGATGCTGTCATCTATCTGCATGGCGGCATCGGGCCCGAGAACATTTCTCTGTTCATGGATCAATTTCTCTATACCCCCCCGGGAAAGCGTCAGTAACATATCAAGCTCATCATGGCTGAACGTTTTCCCTTCGGCGGTACCCTGTATTTCCACGAACTTGCCACTGCCAGTCATAACCACATTCAGATCCACAGACGCACCGGAATCTTCCCTGTAATCCAGATCCAGCAGGTATTTCCCATCCACTATTCCCACACTTGCCGCAGCCAGAAAATCTACAATCGGCAGACGATCAATAACCCCTTCCTCTTTCAGATAAAGTAGGGCATCAAAGAGAGCCACACAGGCGCCGGTGATGGAAGCCGTACGTGTTCCCCCATCGGCCTGAATAACATCGCAATCGATCAGGACAGTCCTCTCCCCCAAATCCGGCAGGTGAACGATAGAACGCAAGGAACGGCCGATCAATCTTTGTATCTCAAAAGTGCGCCCCGAAGTTCTTCCCCGTTCGCGCTGGTGGCGTGAAGTCGTTGATCCCGGTAACATGGCATACTCGGCCGTAATCCACCCCCGGGACATTCCTTTGAGAAATGGGGGAACGCTTTCATCGATTGAAGCCGTACATATTACTTTGGTATCCCCGGTCTCGATCAACACCGAGCCGGCCGGATCTTTAAGGAAATTGCGGGTAATATTTACAGACCGTAACTGATCTTCATTTCTGCTATTTTTACGCATCGCCAACCCCACCTTTTTTCAATAATTGACAGTTACAAAAGACACGGATATACTCAAAATGGGTAGGTTTGCCCATGGTTGCCTGGGCCATAGACCCCAGTTTTTAACTGTCGTCTTTGTTGACATCCACCCTTCACCTATGTTGTGAATTATATCATAATAATATAAGACCGGATGGCCAAAAAAATTGTTCGCGGGATAATAGCAAATGAACGAATATCTGGAAAATATCGCCAAAGTCAATATCATGCTGGTTTTGAACAACCCTGTTGAGCGTGAGCTGATCAAAAATATCCTGACCAGGAGAGGCTACAAACTCTACGAGGCACTCAATCATGATCTGGCCATAGAACTGGTCCCTTCCGTCCTGCCAGGAATTGTAATTGCCGCTACAGGCATCGGTGAATCCGGGGACAGGCTGCTGACAGAACTGAAACACCGTTCCTCGTCCTCCAACATTTCTTTCATCCTGTTAACCGACAACAACGATGAAGAACAGAAGATAAAGGCCATTTCCTGTGGAGCCGATGATATTATCAGCCGCCCTTTGAGCAAAGCGGAACTGCTGTTCAGAATCGATAAACTGGTAAATGCGAACAGCCCGCAACAAAAATTTTCATTTGAATTGGATGACCCTCCGGGAAGAGAATCGCCCCGTTTGAATGGTCGGGCGGTTCCCCTTGAAGATAGAAAACCGGTAGTCCTCGTCGTCGATGACAACAGATTGATAAGGAAACAGCTCAAAGATTATGTGGAATCCCTGGGCTGCATCGTCATCACCGCCGCCGATGGATTCACAGCCCATGAAGCAACCCAGAACCATGACCTCGATCTTATCCTGCTGGACATTATCCTTCCCGATTTCGGAGGCATGGAACTTCTGGAAATGGTGCGGCAACAGAAGAATCTTCTGCAGCTACCGGTTATCATTATCTCCGGGCTCTCCGATTCCGACAGCAAGCTCAAAGCTCTGGAACTGGGGGCAGATGATTATATCACCAAACCCATTGATTTCAATGAATTGCAAATCAAAATGAGGACGGTTCTACGCAAAAAATTTTATTTTGAAGAAGTAACCCAGAATTATCACCGCGCCGTCAAAAGATCGATAACCGACAGTCTTACGGATCTTTACAACCGTGGATACTTCCATGAATTTTTGGAAAGAGAAATAAAGCGATGTCGGCGCTACCATCACGACCTTACCCTGATCATCGCCGATATAGATTTTTTCAAAAAATACAACGACCGCTACGGCCATCCCAGGGGCGACATTGTCCTGAGAAACGTGGCCAATATCCTGAAACAAAATATTCGCAGTTCTGACCTTGCCGCCAGGTACGGGGGAGAGGAATTTGCCATTGTCCTTCCGGAGACCGATCTTGCAGGCGGGCTTACCGTTGCGGAGAAAATCAGATCCTCGGTGGAGGATTACAACTTCACGGGGCAACAACATTCCCAGCCCGGGGGAACGCTTACCATCAGCCTCGGGGTATCCTCGATTCCGGCTACGGACAAGCATACCACCCTCACTGAATTTATCACCAGGGCCGACAAGGCCCTCTACAAAGCAAAAAGAAAAGGACGCAACCTGGTCGTCTCTGCTTGAACAATATCAAAACATTTTAACCACAAAATCGGCACGATCGGTGTATATTCCACCCTCTCTTGAAGATAAATAATATAGAAAGCATTCGCATGGAAATTCAAATTGGATGGGGGGGAATCATATTGGACAAAAAAGGCCCGGATGGATACCAATCTTCCTTTTTCCGCCGGGATCTGGCCGTGGACATGGGGACGACCAACACCCTGATCTACTCCCCCCGCAAAGGTATCATCCTGCAAGAGCCATCGGTCGTGGCCATAGACAAACGTACCGGCGACCTTCTTGCCGCGGGAAGAAAGGCATACCTGATGCTGGGAAAGACACCGGTAAATATCAAGGCGGTCAAACCACTACGCGAAGGAGTGGTAGCCGACTTCAACTATGCCCAGAAGATGTTGCAACACTTTCTTTTCAAGGCGGTCAACAAGATCCCCCTGGTGCGGTTACGAGCCATCATTACCATTCCCTACGGCACTACACAGGTGGAACGGCAGGCTGTCATTACCGCAGGGAAACGTACCAGAATCAGGGAGATCTATCTGATCGAGGAACCGCTGGCTGCCGCCATCGGTACAGGTTTACCCATCGAAGACAGCAAAGGTAGCCTGATTATCAATATGGGTGGCGGCGTTACGGAGATCGCCGCCGTTGCCATGGGCGGAATCATTTTTGCAAAATCCATCCGTCAGGGTGGGGATAGTCTTGATAGTGCCATACAAAGATATGTTTATCATAAATTCAGCATGGAGATAGGTTCGGGAACCGCAAAACGAACAAAACATGAAATCGGCTATGCCCTGAATCCGCCATCTGAAAAAAAATTTGAGATACGGGGAATCAACTGGAAGACACAGAAACCGGACAAAGCCCTGATAACTGCCCCGGAAGTAAACGAAGCCATTGCCCCCATTCTCCACCCGTGGACAATGGCCATAAAAAATGTATTCGACCAGGTTCACCCCCAGTTCGCGAGTGACGTATTGAATAGCGGGTTGTTCCTGGTAGGCGGGGGGGCACTGTTAAAAAATATAGATCTATTCCTGAACCATGAATTGAATCTGCCGGTGAATGTTGTCAAAGAACCCCTGACCTCGGTGGTCCTTGGTGCCAGCCTCGCCCTCAAATATTTCAAACATCTGACTTACCTGGAGCTGTACCGCGCCTGAAAATGCTACCGATCACCAATCAGTCTTTCCGCAGTCAGGCAGCAAACACCCTACAGGCAATTTATCCATTCGGGACGGGATAGGGGCAGGGACAGGTCGGCCCCATCAGGCAAGGTGATTTCTTCTCCGTCCACGAGGATTTTTACCTCATCGATCGCCTCGCAGGCAGTCAGAGTTAGCACGATCAGATTCAGCATATTCTCCTCGCCGCTTTTTCCACCACGGTACCCGGTGAATTCCCCGGAAAGATTCACGATGGCCATACCATCTTCTATTTCAAAACCAAGCAATCTGGTAGCGGCCGGGATATCGCTGTAGAGGCCGCTGCGGTGGCGCGGGCCGGACAAAAGCTCTTCCAGCGAAGCTTTCGCCGGAGCCTCAATCGGCGGACCGCTCAACACCCTTGTCACCGGAACATAAAAAATACGTCCTGTACCCGCATGGGCAAAATATACCGTGAGTGCCGTACTGTCCCGGTAATCAGCTACATCATCATCAATTTCAAGATTGATCATCATGTCTTCCCTGTCAAAGGGTTCCTGGCCCGGGGCTCCCCCGGGAAACTCGTCAATTTTTACCCCTTCCACCGTTATCTGTACCCGTTTGACATTTTCAAACTGCCACAGGGAACTGCAAATGCTTCCCAGGACCAATCTCTCCGCCTCCGGCGGGTAAGTCAGAAAGGAAGCGCTTAGATTCAATGTGGCCAACCCATCTTCAACAACAAGTCCCCTGACGATGGTATTGGGGGGGATGGGAGGGTAGAGTCTGGCCTTCGACAGTTCCGGATCATCTTTTGAAGTTGCGATAAGTTTTTCAATTACGCTACGAGCAATCGTTTCGGTGGGCGTTATATTGCGGGTAACCGGTACCAGAAAACGGTTGTCAACATCCGGATAATACAGAATGTAAAGATCATCCGGGTTTTCGCCCTCTATCCCCTTTCTGTTCCCTTCCGCGGAGGGCAGGGATAAGCCTTCAGACTGTGAATCCCCGATACCGAACAATGGTAAGGACCATCCGCCATCATTGCACCCCGCCGTTAGCACCGGGATCAGGAACAATGCCGAATATAACACCACCCGCAAAAAGAACCTCCCCATTTTCATTTTTCAACCTCCCGGGAATGATCAGATAGACAGTGCTATTGTTTTTTTATAATCATATCGATCCGAAGGTTGAAATATGACCAAAACATGAGAGGGTATGTTTGGTTACAGCATTACCCGGTAGGATTTCAGATTGCTGCCGAGCAGTTTGGAAGCTGTTTCTTCAAATTTGTCGGGATCACCACTGACAAAAAAACGGTGGGTGCTTTCACCAGGAGGTTTCAGAAGGTTTCGCGCCGCAAATAATTCCTTCGCCCCCCGAACAATTTCTTCCGCAGAGCTGATCAATGTTACCTCATTGCCCATTATGTCTTGAAGAACATCGGCCATGAGGGGATAATGCGTGCAGCCAAGGATAAGTGTATCCACCCCCGCCTGTTTGAGAGAGTGAAGATATTCATGCGCCACCCTGTGCGCTTCGGGTGTATGAATGAGATCGTTTTCTACAATCAAGACGAGTAACGGACAGGCCATGCTGAACACCTTCAGGGAAGGGTCAAGGGCATGGATGCTTTTTTCATAAGCACCGCTGGCGACAGTGCCGGTGGTACCAATGACGCCGATACGCCCGTTGCGGGTGGTTTCCACCGCAGCCCGGGCCCCGGGTTCAATGACTCCGACAACCGGAATATCCAGCTGCTGTTGATAATGATGGAGTCCCGCGGCAGTGGATGAATTGCAGGCCACCACAATCATCTTTATCTCCTGGGTTTTGAGAAATTCAATGATCTGAAGAGAGAAACGGCGGACCTCATCATGGGGCCGGGAACCGTAGGGAAATCTGTATGTATCACCGAAATATACTATCTTTTCGGAAGGAAGATGCCGAAAAAATTCACGGACCACGGTCAGCCCGCCTACCCCCGAATCCAATATGCCGATGGCTTTATCGGATTCATGATTCACTTCTGCACCCCCCCTGCATATACTAAAAAAATACCGGACCTTGCAAAACAAAGTTTAGCAACTTTGCGGGATCAAGTCAATTTGCAAGGTCAAGCAATATTTTGCAGGGAATCGTCAAAAGATGATACCTTTTTCCGGGATTTCAGGAGCAACGGGTTCGTTTCATTCTGTCAGTCCGGTTGGGAATTTGTGTCATTGATGTTCAAGCCATATATCTGGTAAAATAAAAATAAAGATCTGCATATACCGTTGTTTTTTGTCATTATCAAATCCGTATCCTGGACACATAATCTATCAGCCGAGCATAACCCCTGCAATTTTTAATATATCTTATTCGGCAGTATTGGTGTTTTTGAGTCATTTATGGAGCCAAACCCTGTTTACTTATTTTGAAACATGGTAAAATATCCGGCAGAAGTCTTGAAAATAATACATTATTCCGGCCAGTTGACCATTCTGCTTTACAAGCATTTACTAATCTGATATATTCTTTGAAATGGGAAACATTACAAACATGAGGACCCAATTGCAGGAGGTGGAGAAGCTTGCAATGCCCGAACAATGAAGTTACAGAAATTCGCTGGCATGCCCGCGGTGGGCAGGGTGCGGTTACGGCATCCAAGACACTTGTAGAAATGATTTTACCAAAAAACATGTACTTCCAGTCGTTTCCCGAATTTGGACCTGAACGTATGGGAGCCCCGATTCAAGTTTTTAACCGGATCAGTTCATCCCCCATAACAGTCTACTGCGGGATAACAACCCCGGATATAGTTCTGGTCCTCGATGTTACATTGTTGGATGTTGTTGATGTCACTTCCGGTTTAAAGAAAAATGGAATCATCATCGTGAACACAAATCTCAACCCCGACATGCTATCCAGGATATACGGGTTGCAAGACTACCGGCCCTACACAGTGGATGCAACCCGCATTGCCCTGGATACCATGGGTAAACCTTTTGCCAATATCCCCATGCTGGGCGCATTTTTGAAGATTACCGGTTTGCTGGAAAAAGAAGAAGCAATAGAAAACTTGAGATCTTCTTTCAGCAAAAGATATCCTTCCCGGATAGTAGATATGAATGTCAAAGCCCTTGAACATGCATACAAGGAGGTCAAGCTACATGAAAAAGTGGGAAGTAAAAGATATTGAAAAATGGGACTGGAAGAAACACCCCCTGGGAGGGATAATCGTTGAGCCGGGTAACGCCGAACAATATTCAACGGGAGAATGGCGTTCCTTGCGGCCCATCAAAGACGATGAATTGTGCAATGACTGTCTATTATGCTTCATGTACTGTCCAGACTCAGCCATACGTGTCGAAGATGGCAAAATGGTCGGTTTCAACCTCGAGCATTGCAAGGGGTGCGGTATCTGTGCCCGGGAATGCCCCAAAAAAGCAATCAAGATGGTTGATGAAGCCACTCAGAGAAAAAAAGAGGTAAAAAACAATGCCTGAAACAGCTGCTGTTATTGGTACCGATGCCGTTGCTGAAGCCATGCGTCAGATTGAACCTGATGTGGTATCTGCTTATCCTATCACGCCACAGACATCGATAGTGGAAACTTTTTCAGAGATGGTCGTGAACGGTAAAGTTCATACCGAGATGATCAATGTAGAAAGTGAACATAGCGCCATGAGTTCCTGCATTGGAGCTGCCGCTGCAGGCGCAAGGGTTATAACCGCAACTTCGTCGCAGGGGCTGGCATTGATGTGGGAACTGCTCTACGTTGCTTCCGGCCTGCGTCTCCCCATCGTCATGCCCAACGTTAACAGATCCCTGTCAGCCCCCATCAACATTCATTGTGATCATAGCGATAGTATGGGCGCACGTGATGCGGGGTGGATACAGGTGTTCTGCGAAAACGTCCAGGAATCATATGACAACACCATCCAGGCCGTGAAGATAGCCGAAAACAAGAAGATACTCCTGCCGATCATGATCAACCTGGATGGATTCATCATCAGCCACAGCGTGGAACGTATCGAGTATTGCGAAGATGAAGAAGTCCGCAGTTTTATTGGTTCCTATGTACCGGACCATTATCTTCTTGACCCCGGTCAACCTGTATCGATGGGTAATTTTGACACGTTGGGCGGTTACTATTTTGAATTCAAGCGTGCCCAGGAAGAGGCAATGAGCAATGCCCTGCACGTTATCGAGGAGGTTGGCAGGGAATTTGGGGACAAATTCGGGCGATATTATGGATTGTTCGAGGAACTTTTTCTGGAAGATGCCCAGGTAGCCCTGATAGCTGCCGGGTCAGCAGCCGGTACAGTTGCGCATGTAGTAAAAGAAATGCGGAAAAAAGGCCTGCCGGTGGGTCTTCTGAAGTTGAGGGTCTTCCGCCCATTTCCGGTAAGAGCCCTGCAAAAAGCGTTGGCTCACGTTCCCGTAATCGGAGTCATGGACCGCTCCCTGATGTTTGCCGGAGAGCAGGGCGGACCGCTATTTTCAGAGATACGTTCTGCTTTTTACGACCTGGAAAATAGACCCCGTATTTTTGAACTGGTTTATGGTCTGGGAGGAAGGGATCTGGGCACGGATCTTGTCGAAAACGCCTGCCGGGATCTTCTCGAAGGCCGTTATCCCGAGGGTATACTCTATCTTGGCTTGAGGGAAGGAGATGTTATCTGATGAAGACAGCCGAGGCAGCCCGTAAAAAACAATATCTAAGCGGTGGTCACCGCATGTGTGCAGGATGTGGAGCACCGATTGTCATCCGCCAAATATTGATGGCCGTTCCCGAAGATGTACATCTTGTAATCGTAAATCCAACCGGTTGTCTGGAGGTCTCCACCACGATATACCCCTACTCGGCATGGAAAGCATCCTATTTGCACAATGCATTCGAGAATGCTGCTTCCACTTTGAGCGGTGTGGAAACTGCCTATCGTAGTTTCAAAAAACAGGGACGGCTCGATGAGGAATACCGCTTTGTAGCCTTCGCCGGAGACGGCGCCACCTACGATATCGGTTTGCAAGCCCTTTCCGGGGCACTGGAACGTGGCCACAGAATGGTCTACGTCTGCTACAACAACGAGGCATACATGAACACGGGAATCCAACGTTCGGGAGCTACCACTTTTGGTGCCTGGACAACCACAAGCCCGATTGGAAAAACCGGTTTTGGCAAGACCGAATTCCGTAAAGACCTTACTTCTATCGTGGCCGCCCATGGGATACCCTACGTGGCGCAGGCCTCCATAAGCCACTGGAAAGATATCATCAACAAAGCGTCGAAAGCATTTGATACCAAGGGCCCGGCATTCATCAACGTCCTCTCACCCTGCCACAGGGGATGGAGGTTCCCCATGGAAGAAACGATCGAAATAGCCCGCCTCTCGGTCCAATCCTGTGTTTGGCCGCTGTATGAAGTGGAAAATGGGAAATGGAAGCTCAACTACAACCCCAAAAATAGAAAAAAGAGCCTGGAAGAATACATCAAACCACAGGGCCGTTTTGCACATCTGCTCAAGGGGCAGAGTGAAGCACAGCTGGCCAGGCTGCAACAGTTTGTTGATGGGGAATGGGAAGCCCTTCTTGAACGTTGCGGGGAGCTATGAAATAAATATCAAATCGGATCAAGAACAAATAACATCCGCCAGAAGGCGGATGTTATTTCAATATCCGGTCTATTTTGTTACGTGATTACGGGGAAATCCTTTTCATGATTTCATCCTTGAAGACATTATTCTTTACCCTGATATAGGTGCCTTTCATCCCCAAAGAACGTGAATCTATCACCCCGGCGCTTTCAAATTTGCGCAGAGCATTGACGATGACCGAACGGGTAATACCCAGATTGTCTGCTATCTTGCTGGCCACAACGATACCTTCCTTGCCGGCCAATTCCCTGAATATTTCTTCCAGCGCCTCGAGTTCAGAATAGGAAAGACTGCTGAATGCCACATCAAGAATGGCCCGAAAGCGGGTATCTTCTATTTTTATTTCTTCCGCGGCCCTCATCATTTCCATACTTATTACGGCAGCGCCAATCTCGGCCAGAACAATATCATCTATGGAGAATTCCCCCTGATATCTGTGGAGGAGAAGAGAGCCCAGTCGCCTTTCTCCAAGGATGGGCACAACGGCCATCGCTTCCGGATGATGCCGACAATCCAACGATTTGTCTTTCAAAAAAACACATTTGTCGCTTCGATACACTATATTGATTTTTGATTCGTCGCTGCCCATCAAAAATTTTTCATTGTACCAGGAGGGAAATTCACCTTTTTCGATAATATTCTCCTGAAAATAACTGCACCCGAAATCCTTGACCACGCTGTATCCCAGAATCTGCCCCCTGGTGGAGACAATAAATATATTGGCTCTTATCCCTTCCTGCAAAATGCAGGCTCCCTCGGTAAAGTTAAGTGATTCCGTGGAACTTTGAATCGCTTTTTTCATATGTCTAACCTTTTCTAGAAGGGTCATCGCTCGCATCTCTTCAGTTTCCACCTTTCATTGAAAGTCCTTACTAATAGTAAGATTTAAAGACAAAAAAGTCAAGGATTTTCAGAGCTTGATAACAGGCCGACATTATCGATCATTTTATTTACCCACTGGCCCCGAATGGATTTGCTACTGGGCAGATAAAATGAACATCCCTATGATAACGCCAAAGACAATCCCCAATGTGGCCGAGTGCCCCTCGGAAGTATTGTGGGCCTCGGGAATCAATTCATCACAGACAATATACAGCATGGCCCCCGCAGCAAAAGCAAGCGAGCTGCTCAAAAAGGTAGAGGAAATGCTGCCGATCAGGGCCCCGGCCATGCCACCAAACGCCATCGGCAATCCAGCCAGTATCGTGGCCAAAATGATTGTAAGGTTGCGAAATCCTCCCATTTTCATGGTCGTGGCCATGGCGATGCCTTCCGGGACATTGTGAAGAGCCATGATGATGGCAATTTCCAGGCCAAAACCCACATCCGCGTAATAACTGGATCCGATGGCCAGGCCTTCCGGAACATTGTGCAGCGCAATGCCGATACCGAGCAAAATCCCTGCCTGGCGCAGACGATTTTTCTGCTCCCCTTCAGCACCAAAATGCTGGTGGGGAAAAAATAAATCGAGAACGTAAAGTAGCAATATCCCCAGGGTCAGGCCAATCAACCCCATCCATAGTCCGCCTATGGAAACCGATTCGGACAACAACTCCATGAAGATGATGACCAGCATTATCCCTGCCGAGAGGCCCAGCAGCAGGCTCAAAAGTTTTTTCCGGGGCCTCCAGAGCAAGAACGAGAACAAACCACCGCTGGCAGTACCCAACACCCCGGCAAAAAGGCCCAGAAGCATGGCCTTGACCCAGAATGACATCTATATCCGCCCCCCAGGTGAACAAATTTTATTGCGAAGAACAAGAAACATTCCTTCTGTCAAGATAATCCTGTATCGTGATATATTCAAGTTTTTTACCCCTGCGGATATAGCAAAGAGCATGGTAGATCTCCCGAGCCGTATCCAGGGAAGTAAGACAGTATACATTATGCTCTGCCGCCGCCCGGCGAATTCTGAACCCATCCCTCTCGGGAATTTTTCCCTTTGTAAGAGTGTTCAAAACAAGGTTGATTTCTCCGTTGCGCAGCAGATCAATGATATGGGGCGACCCTTCCCCCACCTTGCGAACCCTTTTCACCGGGACACCATTTCTCTGCAGAAAATCTGCTGTCCCCCCGGTAGCCATGATCTCGTATCCAAGGGCAGACAGCCCCCTGATCATGGGCATGGCCTCCTTTTTGTCCTTGTCTGCAATGGTGGCCAGGATGCGGCCCCCCGCGGGCAGTGAGAAACCTGCTGCCACCAGAGCTTTGTAAAGGGCCGAAGCAAACGTGGGCCCCATCCCGATTACCTCCCCGGTGGATTTCATTTCCGGACCAAGAACGGTGTCAAGATCCATTATTTTACCAAATGAAAAAACCGGAGCTTTGACACTTACATACGGAGGGGGATCGATGATACCGCTGCAGTAACCCAACTCTTGCAGTGTCTGCCCCAGGCTCACTTTAACAGCCAGTTTGATCAACGGTATACCTGTAACCTTGCTCATGAACGGTACAGTCCGACTGGAACGGGGATTTACCTCCAACAGATAAAGTTCTCCCCCGTATACCACGTACTGGGCGTTGATCATCCCCCTCACATCCAGGGCCCTGCCCAACCGGCGAGTGGAAGAAAGCAGTTCCCCGTAGATGTCCTCCGACAATCTCTGCGGGGGATAGACAGCAATGCTATCACCGGAATGAACCCCTGCACGCTCGATATGTTCCATGATTCCCGGTATCAATATGTCTTCACCGTCGCATACAGCATCAACCTCGATCTCCAGGCCATCGAGATATTTGTCCACCAGCACGGGATGGTTTGGAGAGACCTTGACCGCCGTTTCCATGTAATCCTTCAGTTCTTCGTCGCGGTAAACAATTTCCATGGCCCGGCCGCCTAGCACATAGGAAGGCCTGACCACCACCGGATAACCCACTGCAGAAGCAGTTTTCAGGGCCTGTTCAAGCGAGTAGCAGGCTTTCCCGGGCGGGCGTTTCAAATCAAGTTCCTCAAGAATCAGATCAAATTTTTCCCGATCCTCCGTTCTGTCGATACTGTCCACGGAAGTGCCGACGATCCTGACTCCTTTCCGGTGAAGGGATCCGGCAATGTTGATAGCCGTCTGTCCTCCGAATTGGACAATAACCCCTTCCGGCCTTTCCCGTTCAACAATGTTCATTACATCCTCCAGGGTAACCGGTTCAAAATACAGCCGGTCCGAAGTGTCAAAATCGGTGCTTACCGTCTCGGGATTACTGTTGATGATGATCGTTTCAATGCCCTCATCCCTCAGGGCCCAGGAAGCATGGACCGAACAATAATCGAATTCTATGCCCTGCCCGATCCTGATGGGGCCACTTCCCAGCACGATCATTTTCCTCGCCCTGGTGGGGAGAGATTCATCGTCATCACCGTAGGATGAATACAGATAGCGCGGCATGGTTTCAGCCCCTCCGGCACAGGCATCAACCTTTTTGTAAACCGGTGAAATATTGCCCCATCGGTCATGCCCCTTCGCCTTTCTTCCGCCATCTCCCATCAATTCATGCAAAAAAACATCTGTAAAACCGGCCTCCCTGGCCTGTTTCCACAATTGTGGAGGCATGATTTTACCTTCTTCACCGATGTGATTTATTTTTTTCTCAATTTCTATGATATTGTTGATCTTGTTGATAAAAAAGAGGTCTATTCCGGTGAGACGGCCAATCTCTTCCGTGCTCATCTCGCGGCGCAGAGCCTCGGCGATGATGAACAACCTTTCATCATCCGGCTCGGCCAGCCTCCTGCGAATGTCTGTCTCCGATTTGTTTTCGGTACCGGGAAGAGAAAGCCCCGAAACTCCTATCTCCAATGAACGAGCCGCCTTCATGAGGGCTGCCTCCACCGATCTTTCTATGGCCATCACCTCACCCGTGGCCTTCATCTGCGTGCCAAGATTGCGCTGGGCCAGGGCAAATTTATCGAAAGGCCAGCGCGGAATCTTGACTACACAGTAATCCATCACCGGTTCGAAACAAGCATTTTTCAATCCTGTAATGGCATTGGTAATCTGGTCAAGGTGCAATCCGATGGCAATCTTGCCGGCAACCCTGGCAATCGGATAACCGGTAGCCTTGGAAGCCAGGGCACTGGAACGGCTAACCCGCGGATTGACTTCAATGACCGCGTAATCCAAACTCCCCGGGTCAAGGGCAAACTGGATGTTGCAACCCCCTTCAACCCCGAGAGCCCTGATGATCCTGTATGAAGCATCTCTCAACATGAGATATTCGGAAGTTCCAAGCGTCTGCACAGGGGCGATCACCATACTGTCGCCGGTATGGATTCCAGCTGGATCTATATTTTCCATGCTACATACAATGATACAATTATCCGCCCCATCGCGTATCACTTCAAACTCGATCTCCTTCCAGCCAGCCACACTCTTCTCGATGAGAGCCTGATTGATGATACTATGCTTCAAGCCCCTGAGTACCGTTGCATGCAGTTCATCCGGGCTCTTCACCATCCCGCCCCCCGTTCCCCCAAGCGTATAAGCAGGGCGGACGATCACCGGGTACCCCACCTCGGAAGCAAACAGGGCTGCATCTTCGACATTGTCCACCACCACACTGGGTGGAACCGGCTCACCGAGCGAGGCCATGAAGTGTTTGAACCGTTCCCGATCCTCCGCTTTCTCTATCGTATCCATGGAAATACCGAGCAATGCTATACCCAATCTCTCCAGGACACCCGCCCGGTACAGTTCCTTGGCCAGGTTCAACCCCACCTGCCCACCCAGGGTAGGCAGCAGCCCCTGGGGCCTTTCCTGTTCCAGTATCCCGGTCAGAACTTCCAGAGTTAGCGGTTCCATGTAGATGCGGTCGGCCATCTCCAGGTCGGTCATGATCGTCGCCGGGTTGCTGTTTACCAGCACCACTTCCAGCCCCTCTTCACGCAGTGAACGGCAAGCCTGGGATCCGGCATAATCAAATTCTGCTGCCTGTCCGATGATGATGGGTCCGGAACCGATAACGGCCACTTTTTGCAAATCAACCTTTTCGATCAAAAACGCCCCCCGCAGACAGGGCTTCCCCGAAAACACCGGAAAAAACAGATGCGAAAGCCCTTTTTGTATGTGAATAATAAGGCCAGAATTCAAAACCCCAGGCAGGTGCAGAAACATGCCTGAAGCCCTCAACCACTCCATCATGCAAGTTGAAATGAGTAATGGTCGCCGTGGGAGGCAGACTGTCTCTATCGATGGTATAGCCCCTGTTCTGGGATGTGATGTAAATCCTCCCGGTAGCCACTTCCCTGATCGGATAACCCTCCCCCCGGTGTTCCGGCCACAGGCGAACCGTCGCCGCCCCCATGGCCAGAGCCAGCACCTGCGCCCCCAACGAGATGCCCAGCAGGGGAACAGCCCCGATCAGGGCGGAGACCCCTTCAACAATGGACGCAGCAACATCGGCGGGATCACCGGGCCCACCGGCGACAATAACCGTTCGGGGCCGTAATCCGATCACCGTTTCTGGTGACGTTTCTCCCGGAACCACCACCGTTCGGAAACCCTCTGCCTTCAATGCACGCAGCAGGCTCAATCTGAGCCCCAGATCTATAACAACCAGATCGACAGGGGGGACGATATCCCGGATCCTGGAAAGATACTCCTCGCCCACGCCAACCCCTGCCGATGAATGGCGGCCTTCCCGGTCATCCATGTTCCTCAATTGGCTGACAACTTCCTCCACCGGGTGATCACCGGTCAATATGGCCCCTTTCAAGGGCCCGGAACGGTGGATATGGCGGTTCAAAGCACGGGTATCGATACCGCTTATCCCCACAACGCCTTCCTCTTTCAAATAGGTATCAAAATTTTTTTCGCAACGGAAATTGGAGGGTAGCAAACAATGTTCCCGTACAATCAGCCCCTTCAAACAGGAACGGGAAGACTCCACATCTTCCCGATTGGTACCAACATTGCCGATCAACGGAAAACTCAAGCTGAGAATGAGGCCCGCATTGGCCGGCTCGGTGATCAACTGCTGGAAACCGGTCATGGTGTTGTGAGCGGCAATTTCACCGACAACATATCCCCGTTTTCCAAAAGAAATGCCCTCGAAGCTTTTTCCATCCTCAAGTATTACCCGGGCGTTCACCGACTACCCCCCGCAAGCGGCCATGATTTTTTCCTGGGCAAAAGATAAACCTCCTGCAGCCCAGAGTCCGGCCAAGGAGGTTTCCTTCACAATCACCGCAATATAGTTCTCCTTTCCAGCCTCTCTGGACTGGTTTAAAGGCTTGCCTCAACCATTTTAACAGTTCGGGAAAGGGAACGTCAATAGCAATTTGCATGAATCGGACATGAATCGGACACTTCATGCCCTTTATTTTTGACACCCCATTTTTATCATAGTATCATTGGTAAAACAGAGCAAGGAAGGAATAAATGACCATGTTTATCGAGTTTAACGGCAAGAAACCCCGCATTGCCAGGGGAGCATATATCTCTCCGACAGCCGTTCTGATCGGGGATGTAACCGTTGAAGAAGGCGCCAGTATATGGTTTGGAGCAGTTCTGAGGGGTGATTTCGGCAAAATCGTGGTCGGCAAAAATTCCAGCGTGCAGGATAACTGCGTTGTCCATCTCCTGCCCAACGGTGAAACAATCATCGGTGAAGAAGTGACCGTCGCCCATGGTGCCATTCTGCACAACTGCACGGTAAAAAAAGGAGCGGTCATCGGCATGAATGCCACCATCCTTGATTTTGCGGAAATAGGGGAATATGCAATGATCGCTGCGGGGAGCGTGGTTGTAGACAAGACCATAGTACCTGATCGTCACCTGGCCGCCGGAACACCGGCGGTAGTCAAGAAAAAAATTGACGGAACTTCCCTGTGGTGGATTGAACAGAGTGCAAAATCATATCAAGCCCTGGCGCGGAAATACATCACGGAAAGGGATAACCGCGATGTTCCCCCATTATAAACTTGCTTCACCCGGAAACGGAAGGTGAAACGGGCATTTCCTTTCCCCCGTATTTTCATCGCATGCGATAATCATTCAATTTCTGGGGAAATAAACCGGTATGCCTGGTTGAAAAAGAAGGAATCGGAACAAAAAGACCGCACGTCTACACTTTGAATACCGTCAATAGCTCGAGCATCTGACTGAATTCATCGCTGAGTTTCTCCACGTTGACCAGGATTTCCTGTATCGATGCCGATTGCTGTTCCGTGACCGCCGAAAGTTCCTCGCTGCCGGAACTTATAAGCCCCGAACGCGATGCGATAAAATCAACCTTGGTGGTGATATCCCCCACGTTGCCGGATATCTTGCCGAAGATCGTTTCGATCTCCTCCACCTGGGAGGCGGTGTCGCTGATGCTTTCCACACTGCCCTTGATCATCTTCTCCGTCTGCCGAACCTCTTTCTGTACTCCACTGATCATCTCCGCTATCTCCTTGGCCGCCTCGGCAGTCTGATCGGCCAACTTGCGTACCTCATCGGCGACGACGGCAAAACCCCTCCCGTGTTCACCTGCACGTGCTGCCTCGATGGAAGCATTGAAAGCCAGAAGTTTGGTCTCACTGGCAATTTCCGTAATTATTCTTACAACCCGGCCGATCGCTTCGGACCGTTGGAGCAACTGCACCACATAGGGATCAACCTCGGCAATCTTTTCCGAGGCATCCCGGATCCGACCGGTAGAGGAAAGTACATTCTGGCGGCCGGTCTTGATCTCCTCGAAGGCCGTCTTTGAAGTAAAGAGCATCTCCTGTGCATTCTGATCAAGTTCCTGGGAACTCCGGGAAAATTCATTTACTGCCGAAGCCACCTCCTCGATGCCGCCGGAAATCTCGGTTATAGCTTTGCTGATCCCTTCCATCCGTTCGCCGGAACCGGTTACCACGTCCATCCCCCGCCCGACCAGGAAATGCATCCCCCTGAGAGCAATATTGAAACCCCTGGCCAGCATGGAAAATTCGTTGCGCCATTTGATATCTTTCTCGATCTCCACCTCGATGGCGAGGTCCCTCTCCTTGTTGACCCTCTCCATGATCTGCAAAATTTTACTTATGGGCTGAAAATAATATGACAGAATGAGGTAGGAAGCTCCTCCACCAATCGCCGCCATCAACAGGCCCGCCAGAACAAGGTAATGCAATACAGATATCAGGTCTATGCCCTGGATAAGATAGAAGGCAATCCAGGATAGAACGGTGATAACAAAGATGATCAATGCCAAAAAAATGCTCAATTGAATCCTCAGATTGCCCCGTCTTTTTTTTCTTTTATCCTGGGCTTTTTTCAATAGTAGCCTCCGTAACCATAATTTGCCTCAATTATAGCTTACATAAACAATGATAACAACTTTTTTTTGCCAATTGCCATTTATTGTAAGTTGCAAGTTTAATTGCCCACCATATTTTACCAATCACACTAAGCTGCCATATAAATATCATTGGCTGTTTTGTATCCGAACATCCTTCTTGGATAATTATTCATCCACTGCTGAATCCGCT
>JAAYSV010000026.1 GCA_012518215.1 Bacillota bacterium | reverse complement strand
AGCGGATTCAGCAGTGGATGAATAATTATCCAAGAAGGATGTTCGGATACAAAACAGCCAATGATATTTATATGGCAGCTTAGTGTGATTGGTAAAATATGGTGGGCAATTAAACTTGCAACTTACACATGCGGACAAGCATTTTCGTCTATATTGCCTAACTACAAGCCATTATGGTATAATTCAAAAAAATGCGGTTCGCACGCGAACCCAAAAAATGAGGAGGTCGTAATGAAAAAATATAGAATAGTCGGAGTCATGTTGATGTTGTTCGTGTTTTTGGCAGCGACAGCCCTGTGCGGATGCAACCAGGAGGAGGAAGCTGCCACATTGACGGTAGGGACCAATCCCGGATTTGCCCCCTTTGAGTTTCTTGACGAAGACAACAACATTGTGGGTTTTGACATAGACCTTGCCGAAGAAATCGCCAAGCAGCTGGACATGGAACTCAAAATCGAAAATATGGATTTTGACGGACTCATTTCCGCCGTTTCCACCGGCATGATCGATCTGGCCATCGCCGGTATCACCATCACCGAGCTCCGTCTGCAAAGTGTCAACTTCAGTGATCCCTACTTCGATGCCGGCCAGGTTATCGTGGTCAGGGAAGATGAAGAACGGATCGCCGGCCCGGATGATCTGGCGGACAAGAAAGTTGCCGCCCAGCTGGGCACTACGGGCGCCGACCAGCTCGATGAGCTGAACATTCCCGAAGCCAATCAGCTGCAACTGGAAGAGGTAACCGACGTGTTCATGCAGCTCAAGCAAAAAGGAGTCGATGCCGTGGTCATCGATGAACCCGTGGCCCAGCGTTATCTGGAGCTACAGGAAGGCCTGAAAATTGTGGGTGACAAGTTCACCGACGAGGTTTTCGGCATCGCCATCGCCAAGGACAACGAAGAACTTCTGGAGAAGGTCAACGAGGCCCTCAAAGAAATCAGAAACAGCGGTAAATATGACGAACTTTTCACGAAGTGGTTCCTGGAATGATCGCACCAATGTCTGACCGAGCCGGGCACTCTCCGGAGTGCCTGGCTCTCCCCTTAAATTTTGCATATTGACGGAAAGGCCTGCCATGAACATAATCCAAGATAATTTTCATTTCCTGCTTCAGGGTGCAGGCATCACCCTCAAGGTTTCCATCCTCGCGGCCTCTTTCGGTCTGGTAATCGGAAGTATAATGAGTCTCTTTCGTATCTCCAACAATTTCCTCCTGAAGGCAATATCCGGTATCTACGTGGAAGTGATCCGGGGCACCCCCCTCTTGATCCAGGTCCTCTACCTTTATTTTGGTCTTTATCAGGTGGGGATACGATTGCCTCCGTTGACCGCCGGGATTGTAGCCCTCTCCATCAACAGCGGGGCTTACGTCACGGAAATTATCCGCTCCGGGATCCAGTCGATCGACAAGGGACAGATGGAAGCATCGCGATCACTGGGCATGAATTACCTGCTGACGATGCGCCATGTGATCCTGCCCCAGGCCTTCAGGCGTATCATCCCGCCCATGGTCAATGAATTGATCGCCCTCATCAAGGATTCATCCCTGTTGTCGGTCATCGGTATCGTGGAACTGGCCCGGGTGGGGCAGCTTGTCCGGGCAAAGACCTACGACACTTTTTACATCATGACCGCAGTGGCGATCACCTATTTCATCATGACCTTCAGCCTCTCCAACTTGCTGGGTTATATAGAAAGGCGGTGGCAGATACGTGATTGAGGTAAGCGGGCTGCACAAGAGTTTCGGTTCCCTTCAGGTTCTACGGGGCATAGATCTCGAGATCAAGAAAGGAAAAGTGGTGGTGATCATCGGCGCCAGCGGTTCCGGCAAGAGCACCCTTCTGCGCTGTCTCAACCTGCTGGAAAAACCGCAGAAAGGCAAGATCCTTATCGGCGGGCAGGATATCACCAAGCCCGGCGTGGACATCAACCTCATCCGGCGCGAGGTGGGCATGGTTTTCCAGCAGTTCAACCTCTTTCCCCACATGGATGCCCTCCAGAACATCATCCTGGCACCGGTCAAAGTTGCCGGAATATCCGTTGAAGAGGGAAAAGAGCTGGCCCGGCAGCTCCTGGCCAAGGTCGGCCTTGGTGACAAGATCAATGCCTACCCCAAGCAACTATCGGGGGGCCAGCAACAGCGCCTGGCGATAGCCAGGGCCCTGGCCATGAAACCCAGGGTCATGCTCTTCGATGAACCAACCTCCGCCCTCGACCCCGAGATGATCAAGGAAGTACTGAACGTGATGAAACAACTGGCCGAGGAAGGAATGACCATGGTCATTGTCAGCCACGAGATGGGTTTTGCCCGGGAAGTGGCCGACAGGATGGTCTTCATCGACGATGGCCTGGTCGTCGAGGAAGGCAGCCCCGACCAATTTTTCAATCGTGCCGTCTCCCCCAGAACCCGGGATTTCCTCAGCAAGATCCTTTGATTCCACAGGAACGGAAACCGGTACCCATCAGCGGCGCACGGCCGACCGCGATATCTTTGTTTCCAGATCCTTGCCCGGGACAGATCACGGTTTGAAAAGGCAAAGGCCACTATCTATCCCCGAGAGCCGTTCCGATCAGTTCCCACATTTCGGGTGTTTCAAAACCCCTTCTCCAGGCAGCGATCCCCGCCAGCCCGTATTTGTTGACCAGCGCCGCCCTCTGTCTCATGGAATCGGCATCCTCGATCCAGATCTCGTAAGTCTTCTCCCCTTCCTCGTAGACCACCTTGTTCTGAAGTGCATCGCTGTCCCACCTTGATGCCGCCCCCTGACGGCGGACAATTTCATCGATCATGCCCATGGAATATGCCTTCGAAGAAACCTCCTGCCCGCCCCCTTCCAGATATTTTATCTCCCACTGGCGGGTATAGAAGGGCACCCCCAGAACCAGTTTCCCGGCGGGAACCTCCTGCAGCACCTTCTGCAGGCCTCGCTCCACCCAGGGCAGGGACGATACCGATCCCGCCACCCGGGAAGACCCCCCGTGTTCGTCATAAGCCATCAGCATCACATAATCCGCAGATGCAGCCAGCGCAGCCCGGTCATAGCATAGAGACCAGTAAACGCTGCTGGACAGCATCGTCACATCGACCGAGAGAACCAGCCCCTCCTCCCTGCAGAGGGGGGCCAGCTCACGCACAAACTGGGTGTACAGATCACGATAGTCGGCGTGGAAATTTTCAAAATCAAGGTTGAGCCCTTCCAATCCGTAAAGGCGCGCATAAATGAGGATCTGGTCGATAACCTTTCTCCTCCGGGCCGAGCTGGAGAGAACCGTGGCCGTCAATTCAGGATCAGCCGAGCTCGTCACCGCCGCCCATAGATCGTAACCCCTCTCCCGCGCCCACTTGACATAGACGGGGTCAGCCAGGTTCTCCACGTTCCCTTCTTCATCGCGGACATTGAACCAGGTCGGAGAGATGATGTTCAGGGAAGGCATCTCCCCGATCTTCTCCACATCGGTCTTGCGGTAAACATATTCCCAGACCATCACGAAAGGGCTTTCCGGCATCTTTTTCCCCGGAATCGGCTGCCCGTGGTCACCGACGGTTCCTTCCTTCCCGGTGGCCGTCATATCCCCGGGCAGCATCGCTGCATATGAACTTTCCATCCGTATATATCGGCGGGGGACATGCCCCACCAACCCCTGCACCGTCCTTGCCCTGATCCATTCTTCGCCGCGATCCTTCTCCACCCGGAGCAGTTCACCATCACCCAGAACTGCCAGCACCGGAGAACGGATCGAGGGACCTTCCCTCAAACAGATGGCACCGCCCTCAACTGCAGCGCCCATGGCCCCGTCATCCCTGGGGTCGATGACCACCGTATCCGTGCCGGGAAAATATTGCACCCGCAAACCATAGAAATCGGATAGAAACATCAGTGGCAGATAGAGGCATTCCTCATCATCCCGTAGCAGGGGAAACTCCAGATCCACCGGCCGCAAGTTTATCTCCGAGGCCACGGTTTCACTGCGCATATGGATCACCCGATCTGCCGTGGTGATGACCGCCGTCTGTTCCAGTTCATCCCAGTGTATATGCGGATCGAGATGGTCCTTGATGGTTTCCAGGCGGACATAGATTTCCCCCTCCATCGCCCGTGCCATCCCCTCCCCGGCCTTGAGATCGCCGATCACCAACACGGTCTCTTCTCCCCAATCGGCAGCCAGAAAACCCGGAAAAAGATAAACAAAAAGCCCTAGGGCCGGCAACAGCACGGCCACAAGGGCTACCTTTTCCACAATAGCAACTATTTTTTCCCAGCGCGGGGCATGACCCCGTTCCGTCCGGTAATCTTCTTTTCCCCTTGGCCGTAACTGACGGGGCGGCAGTGCACCATGCTGATCCATCATTATCGTCTTCCTCTCCGGGGGATGAGGCCCATGCCCATAGTTTCCCTGTAAGGATACGGCATCGGATCCCTTTTTCCTTCCCCCCGGAGAAAATTGATTCAGCACCTCGCTACCCTGTAACGATAAGAGCGTCCACCGCCACCGGATCGGAACCGCTGATGATGACGGGGTTGATATCTATTTCCTTTATCTCCGGATGAAGCATGCCGATGAAACCGACCGCCTGCAACATGGCACCAAGTTCGGAGATATTCACCGCCGGCATTTTCCGGAAGGGCCCCAGCAACTTCCGGCCCCGTATATCATGGATCATCTCCCTGGCTTCCGCCGCACTCAAGGGCGCCACCCGGAAAGCATTGTCCTGCAGGGCCTCCGTGAAGACACCGCCTAGCCCGAACATGACGATGGGGCCAAAACCCCTGTACCTGGTCATCCCCATCACGAATTCTCTTTCCCCGGCGACCATCTTTGAAACCAGAATCCCCACATCCCCGGCCGCCTCCCTTATTGCTGCAAAAGATTTCCGCACCTCTTCCTCATCCCCCAGGCGGAGATGGATCAACCCCGCCTCTGTCTTGTGCATGATCTCTGCGGAACATCCCTTGAGAACCACCGGGAACCCCAATCGGCGTGCTGCCTCCACTGCCTCCTCCTCCGTGGCAACAAGACTTTCGGGTGCTGTCGGGATCCCGTAAGCAGCAAGCACCTGCTTCGACTGATGCTCATCAAGGGCTTCCTGGCCATCCTGCAGTGCCGCGGTGATGATCGCCGCCGCTTCTTGTGACCGAACCGGTATAACAGGTGCCTTCCTCTCCTCGCGATTGCGCACCTCCAGGTGTTTCATCAGGGCGATCATCGCCTGCGCTGCCTTCTCGGGGCCATCATACACGGGAACACCCTGATCCCGGTAGCCCTGGTTGAAATTGTCGTGGCGATCAAGAAATGAAGATACCAGAAAAGGAATGGACAATGACCGTGGATAGTTTGATACCTCCTCCATCTCTTCCTCCACCACCCCCAGCAACTCGATAAGGTCTTCCTCACTCCTGGCCCCCGTTATATCTTTCAGATGGGGAAACAACTCCGTGAGAAACCCACTTCCCATCACCCCGTGGATGATAATCCCATCCACCTCGTTGCTCTTGATGATCAATTCCGGAATATTCCGTGCCAGTGACAGGGTATCCATATTGAAAGTCATATCCACCGGGTTCAGGCATTGCGCGTGATCTTCCAGCATCGGCCTGATCTTTTTCTGCAGCCCCTCCGAAAAACGAGGCACATCCAGGCCGCCAGCATTGCAGGTATTGGCAATCGCCGTTCCCGGCCCGCCCGAATTGGTGAGCACGGCGATCCTTTTTCCTTTCAACGGCGGTTGTGTTGCCAGCGCCCAGCCGTGAGCATAAAGATCCCCCACGGAATGAACCCTTATGACCCCCGCCTGTTTGAAGATCCCCTCGTAGAGATAGTCCGGCCCGGCCATCGCCCCCGTATGGCTTGACCCGGCACGCGCCCCCGCCTCGGTCCCCCCCACGTACTGGGCGACAACCGGCTTCCGGGATGTAACCTTGCGCGCCACCTCTATGAAACGGTCACCGTCCTTGATCCCCTCAATGTAGAGAGCAATAGCCTTCGTCTCCTCATCTTCACCCAGATATTCCAACGCATCAACAATGTCGATGTTGGCCTCATTGCCAACGCTTATGGCCTTGCTGAAATGGAATCCTCTGCGCCTCAGGTATGCAAGCGTCTGTGTGATGTAAGTTCCGCTCTGGGAAGCCATGCCCAGTGCACCCGGTTTCTGATCCAGAGTCATGACCGTTATATTCAAAGGCAGATGGGCATTGATCAGTCCTATACAGTTGGGCCCCAGAAAACGGATACCGTATCTATCGGCCGTCTCCCTCAATTTCTTCTCCAGTTCGCCGCCTTCGGTACCGATCTCCCTGAAACCAGCCGTGCTTACAACCGCATAGCGGGTACCGATCTTGCCAAAATCGGCAAGCAACGGAACTACCATGGCGGTGGGAACGATGAACAGAGCCAGGTCGGGCACCTCGGGCAGATCGGCCACGGACGGGTAAGCCGGATAGCCAAGGACAGTCCTGTCAGAGGGGTGAACAGGCAAGAACTTTCCCTTGAAACCATCCTTGATGATACTCAGAGCCTGCAAGGTTCCCATCTTGAAAGGATTGTTACCCGCTCCCACCGTGGCGATGGAACGCGGGTTCATTATCTTGTGTAACGGATTGTCACTTCTATCAGACATCTTTGATAACTCATCCTCCTTTTTATTAAATTATGGAATAGTTCAAATAGTTAATTAATTAGTCTTCTTTATACCTTGACCATTTCCCTTCTTTTATTTTATTTCTGATAAATTATAATATTTATCACCAGGAAGTGAAATCGCGATTATCGTAGCTACAGGAAAAACGATTTCCCGGGAAACGATGGCATCAACCCGTTCAAGCAAGGAATGAGTCGATTCATTCCTTCCGCTGCGGAAAGGTTCGCACTTCTCGCGGCATGGAAATTTACCTTCCTTTTCTTTTTCTTGCCGATTATTATATACTATGGTTGTCATCGGAGACCAAAACGGGCTTTCCCGATCCTGTTTCAAGTTATCCGTCCTCCGGCCCGGAAGGAGCAGTAATCATGAACTATATCAGCAGCAGAGGGAGAACCGCACCCGTTTCTTCGGCACAGGCCATCAAGTCGGGGCTAGCGCCTGATGGCGGGCTTTTTGTCCCCGGCAAGACCGTTACAGTTGCCGCCCCCGAAAGATGGGCGGGCCTCGGCTACCATGCCCTTGCCATCGAGATACTGAGCCTCTTTCTGACAGATTTCACCTCCGGGGAGTTGCACCGGGCAATCGATGCTGCCTACCGCACGGGAAAATTTGCTGCTCCCGAAGTGGTAACCCTGCATCAACTTGCCCCCCCGCTCCATTTTCTGGAGCTCTGGCACGGCCCCACCTGTGCCTTCAAGGATATCGCCCTGCAGCTGCTGCCTCATCTACTGGTCAGATCCATGGAAAAAACGGGGGAGGATGCCGGTATCCTCATCCTTGTAGCCACCTCGGGAGATACGGGCAAGGCTGCCCTGGAAGGATTCCGCGATGTTGAGCGCACCAGGATCATCGTCTTCTACCCGCAGGAAGGGGTGAGCGAGATCCAGAAGCAGCAGATGATCACCCAGGAAGGGAAAAACGTCTCCGTGATCGCCGTGCAAGGAAATTTTGACGATGCCCAGTCCGGAGTAAAAGCTATCTTCGCCGATGATTCCATGCGGAAGAAGATCGCCGCCCGGGGCTACAAGTTTTCTTCGGCCAACTCCATCAACTGGGGGCGCCTGTTACCCCAGATCGTCTATTATTTTTACGCCTGGCTCACCCTCCTGGGAAAAGGAAATATCAAGCAGGGGGAACCGATCAATTTTGTCGTCCCCAGCGGCAATTTCGGCAATATCCTTGCCGCCTATTATGCCAAACGCATGGGACTGCCCATCGGGCGGCTCATCTGCGCCACCAATCGCAACGATGTGCTGGCAGAATTTATCCGCACCGGGATCTACGACCGTCGGCGTGATTTTGTACGTACCATCTCTCCGTCAATGGACATCTTGATCTCCAGCAACCTGGAAAGATTGCTTTTCGAACTCACCGATCGGGATCCCGAAAGAGTATCCCGGTGGATGGGTGAACTGCAATCCCGCGGCCTTTACAAGGTTGATCCGGCCACGGCAGCCCTCATCGGTGAAATTTTCTTCTCCGCCTCCGCTGACGATCATGAAACAATAGCCACCATCCGCCGTGTTTACAATGAATATGGTTACCCCCTCGACACCCACACCGCGGTGGGTATGGCTGTCCATGAAAAATACCTGAAGGTCACGGCGGACACCGCCGTGACCGTGATCGCCTCCACGGCCAGCCCCTTCAAATTCAACACCAGCGTGGCCCATGCACTTCTTGATGCCGAACAGATCAGGGGCAGAACAGAATACGAACTCCTGGATATGGTAGCCCGGAAAACGGGCCAATCAATCCCCGCGGGATTGCACCGCCTGGAGGAAAGAACAATCAGGCACCACACCGTGGTCGATAAGGACCGCATGGCCGGAGCAATCCTCGACACCGATTTTTAGCAGAAGGCGCACGCCGCCTTGACCCGAAGAAACCCCGCCCCTGCATTCATGCCCTTTTATTTCAGACCGGCCACCCCTCTATTTTAATTTTTCCCGGAAAGACCCCCGCAAAAAAGGGAAAGCCTCCCGCTTTCCCTTTTCCACATTCATATCACGGTATGCCAGGTTCTTTTTTCTTTTCTAACGCCTTTCCTGCTCGATGAGCAAGTTGTTGATCTTCTTCAGTGTATCCAGATCGGAAGCCCTGATTTCTGAACCCGAAACGGTGTAGAGCGCCTCTCCGATGAAGATGATCCTTTCCACATCCTTCTCCCCGCCGTACCGGTATTGTTCGTAACGGGCAAAATCTTCATCGGAAAGATGGCTGATCTTCCCCTTCAGCTCAAAGCCGTCTTCCAGGTTGAAATGATAAACGTAAGCACCCTGGAAAACGAATTCCGTTTCATGGAAATCGTCCCGGGTGCCCTTTCCCTGCCGATCCTCCATGACCATCACCGGGAAAGCGAGGAGATCCCTCTCCTTGTTGAAGAGAAGTGCCTTGTGATCCCTCAACAATTCAGAATCTGTACCCCGGCCCCCGATGGTGATATTGTACTTTTCCACCGGTCTGCTTACATCGCTAACATCGAAGAGAGCTACCTTCATCCCTCCCTGAAGGGCGAACGGTTGAGCAAAAATTTCTCCGGGCTGTACCTCCTCGGCCTCCTTCCCGAATCCCAGGAGATGATTCTCATCATAGGGATGCAGATAATCACTGTACCCCGGTATCTTCAATTCACCCAGAATCCGGGGATGGCGGGGATTCCCGAGATCAAGAACATAGAGGGGATCTGTCGTCCGGAAAGTGACCATGTAACCCCGGTCACCCATGAATCTTGCTGCATAGATCGTCTCTCCCGGAGCAATACCCTCGACCTTTCCCACGATCTCCAGGGTCTCGTCAAGGATATATAGATTGTTCTTCGAGGTATGCTCATCAGCACGCCAGCCCTCCCCCGTCGTGGTCGCCAGGCGAAAATAATCATCATGCTCATCCATCGAAAACTGGTTCAGTATCCGGCCGGGAACCTCTCCCTTCCCTCTGTATGCAACGGACCCGCCTTCCAGAGCAAATTTGTACAGGGTGGTGGAAGTTACCGTGTGGGAACCCGTTCCTCCCCACCCCTTGAATTCATAACCGGTAACGGCCACGTAAAGATTTTCCCGCGATGCGTATATATTTTCCCCGGCACCGAGAAAAGTCTGCAACTTCACCTCCTCCTCGACACGATCCAGATTGATCCCGCCGACGATCATGTAGTTCGGCGTGGTAAATTCGGGGAAATAGCTGATCTCATCATATCCGATATCGACAAGATCTTCGCTTCCTTCGGCCGTATCGCGATACGAAGGCGTGCTTTCCTGCCCGGCCCCTTTCCTGTCCTCCATGATCCGGCCAACATCGATATCCTTGTTGACCACGAAATAAAGGGCCTCATCGATCTTCCTCGAGGAAACGTAGTTACCCTCCACCCCGATCTCCCTGACCTCCTTGATCCCGGCTTTGTCACCGATGTCGAAGACCTTGACGGTGACCATGGATCGGTAACGGGAAGGCGGCGGGTAAATCTCTATCTCCGCTTCCGGCATCGGCTCGGGATCACCCCCGCCAGCGGGGATATCATCGAAAGCCATGCCCATAACCACGAGGTAACGTTCATCGAGGTAAAGTTCCAGGGGCCGGAAATCTTCCTCGAAGTCAATCATATCCAGAACCTTCATCTCCGCCGGCGGGTAAGCATCGGCCACCACGATCCTCTGCCCGTTGACATGATAGATGTAACGCCCATCAGTCTTGAGGATATCGGCCTCATCCACACCCTGAACCTGCAGATTGGTACTCGCATGATCGGGAACCCCCTCCGCGGATCCATCCCCATCTTCCTCCAGCCCGGAGATTCCATCGAAGTCGGAACCGTATGCAAACATCCCCATGGCTTCCTTGTCGCCGGACTCCAACCTGATGGCCAGGTTGCGAAACAATCCACTCCGTGTGGTGAACCTCTGCTTCAACAATTTCTGCAGATGATTGTGAGACCCGACGACCGGAAGGGAACCCTCCGTGATGTTGTTCCGGCCTGCATGCGGAAAAACATGATCATAAAAATAATAGACCGCCACCAGAGCCAGGACCGTGACCATAACAAAAATAACAGCTTCCCTCTTCCTGTTCAAAGCTATCCTCATCTCTCTTCATCTCCCTCGTTCCCATTTTTCTTTATCTTCCTGTTCGCGTCTTCAATATATTGACCATCCCACCGCGCTCTCGGTTCCCCCGATTTCACCTTTCGGCAAAATATATTTCATCGATTGCCATTTTTCTATTGACTTGTGTCCAGAATAAGTTATAATTATTTATGGGTATATACCCGTTATTTTTCCTGTTGACTGCTGTTTTCTCATGAAGATGGCAGCCCGCAGAAAAGGGGATAATAGAAAATTAACTGGTGAGCATACACAATGGAAACTCTTTTTCTGGACAGAGGCCACTGTCATCAGGAATAAAATGAGCGAGGGAGGTGTGCAAGATGCCGGCTTTTGATGGAACCGGCCCCTCCGGAAGAGGAAGAAGGACAGGTCACGGCCGCGGATTATGCATCGACAGAACCTCCGGAATGCCGAGACGGCAACGCATTTCACAACCGGGGGCATCTGGCAGTCAAGGTGCGCGTTTTTGGGGCCTCGGCCCCGGGCAAAGACGTGTCCGGAATCCGGGATCTGGCCCGGAACGTGCCTGGAGGCGCCGCCCCCCCCGGTAAGTTAGAACTGGTTGGAAACAACCGTTTTGTTCTGTTGGAAAACAACCATCAACATTGAAAGGAGGAATGAAAATGAACAGAGGTTATTTTGGATACGGCTACGGTAGAGGACGTGGTGCCGGGTTTGGACGTGGTGCCGGGTTTGGACGTGGTGCCGGGTTTGGACGTGGTGCCGGATTTGGACGCGGTGCCGGATTTGGACGCGGATGGGGGCGCGGCCTGGGACTCTGCCGTCAATGGTTCTACAACTACGGGCCCGGCCCCGGAGCCTACCCCCACCTCTCTGATTCCGAAAGAGCGGAACTGCTCAGGATGGAAGCGGATGCACTCCAGGCCGAACTTGATGAAGTAAAACTCGAAATTGATCAACTGGAAAAACCCGCAGATGAATAAGTGTGTGCAAGGGCCGTCGACAGCCATCGGCGGCCCTTTTTTCATCGATTGGCCGGCAACGGTGTACATCATGGGCACTTTTCCCGGCCTGCCCAAACATTGACAAGCGGCTGTTTACTATTATATCTCATTCCGAGCGAGCGGCTGCAGCCTGCCGCGACAGGAAATCCTGACCACTTACTTTCTACTACCAATCACCATTGCAATAACCACCGGAGCAAAGCACAACGTCTCCTATGAGTTCATTTACTTCCATAGCAATGACAACGTAAAAGCATGCCCCCGACCCACTGGAGCAAAGTGCATTCCGATATGTTGCCTCCCAAAATATTTAAATTGTTTAATTATTTTTTTTGTTCCATAACAAATCTGAAGGAAATTGTATTAATTTATCGAATATATTTATAAGTATATTCATATTCTTGCGTTTTCAAAATGACGGCTGGCGATATTTACCGAAGCCCCATGCCGACATTCATGTATAGTTGTATTTATTTAACAGTTTCTATTGTATCTTGCTCTGGGAGGTGATTTTCAGAAAACACGGTAACCGTTGTCCGTGAAGAGTTGTCGTACATGTTCATAAAAGATGTGAGGAAAAAGTAACAAGGAGGTATTTTGATGGCCGTAAAAGAGATTAAAAAAGCTGCCGTTCTTGGCGCAGGAGTGATGGGAGCCACCATTGCCGCTCATCTGGCCAACGTGGGAATCCCGGTTCTCCTGATGGATATCGTCCCCCGGGAGCTGACCCCCGACGAGGAAAAGAAAGGCTTGACCCTGGACAGCCCGGCCGTTCGCAATCGTCTGTCCAATGCGGGTAAAGCTGGGCTGATCAAGAAAAGGCCTGCTCCGATGAATCCTCTCTACAAAAATTCTTCTGCAGAACTGATCTCCGTCGGAAACTTCGAGGATGACATGGAAAAACTGAAGGATGTGGATTGGATCATCGAGGTTATCCTTGAAAATATGGAAATCAAGAAAAAATTGTTCAAGAACCTGGAATCGTACTGGACTCCGGGTACCATCGTTTCTTCCAACACATCGGGGCTTTCCATCAACGAGATGGTCAGTGATTGTTCCGAAAATTTCCGCCGCTATTTCATCGGCACCCACTTCTTCAACCCTCCACGCCACATGAAATTGCTGGAGATAATCCCTTGCCGGGAAACGATCAAAGAAGTGACCGATTACATGCACAATTTCTGCGAGAAATCCTTGGGTAAAGGCGTTGTCTTTGCCAAGGATACCCCCAACTTTGTCGCCAATCGTATCGGAACCTATGCCATGATGTACACCATCAAATTGATGGAGGAGATGGATCTTACCATACCTGAAGTCGATGCCATCACCGGCCCGCCCATGGGCCATCCGAAAACGGCCTCGTTCAAGACCCTTGACTTCGTAGGGTTGGACACCTTTGTCAACGTGGCTAAAACCTGTTTCGATAAATCCGATGATGAGGAAGAGAAAGAAATCATGACCCCGCCGAAGTTCCTGAGCTCGATGCTGGAGAAAAAACTGCTCGGCGACAAGGCCAAACAGGGTTTCTACAAGAAGGAGAGGGTGGAGGGAAAAACCAACAGGTACGTCCTCGATCATAAAACCGTGGAATACATACCTCTGGAGCGGCCCAAAATTGACACCCTGAAAAAGGTCAAGCAAGCCGGTCTGCATAAAGGCTTCAAGCTCCTGCTGGAAACGGATGACACTGCCGGCCAATTTGCCTGGAAACTGACCAAGAAGTTCCTGCAGTACTCGGCCAACCTCATCGGCGAAATCGCCGATGATATTGTCAATATCGACCGGGCCATGCGCTGGGGCTTCAACTGGAAACTTGGTCCCTTTGAAAGCTGGGATGCCATCGGGCTGAAAAACAGCGTCAAGAAGATGAAAGAAGAAGGAGAGGCCATCCCCGCCGTCGTCGAGGAAATGCTGGCCAAGGGATGCAACTCATTCTATCGGGAAGACAACGAGGGCAACCTTTATTTCTACGATATCCGCACCAAGGATTACCAGAAGGTTCCCACCGGAACCGAGAAGGTCGACTTCCCCGTGAAGACTGTCTCCTTCATGGTCAAGGGCAACCGCATCATCGCGGAGAACCCCGATCCCATCAAACTGGATGTCCTGAAGAAACAGAACAAAGTAGTCAAGAGTGTTGACGACGGCAGCCTGATCGATCTCGGTGACGGCATCGTCTGCCTGGAGATGCACGCACCGCAGCAGGCAATCAGCCCCTCCTTTACCGATTTTATCTTCGAAGCAGTGGAGGAAGCGGAGAAAAATTACATCGGGCTGGTCGTCGGTAACGAGGCCGAAAACTACTGCGTGGGTGCCAACGTGGCTCTCGTCATGATGGCAGCCCAGGGCGGGGAATGGGAGATGCTCGAACAGTCGGTCAAAGCATTCCAGGATGCATGCATGGCCCTCAAATACGCAAAAATACCAACGGTGGCGGCGCCCCACGGCATGACGCTTGGCGGTGGAATGGAGATATGTGTCCATTGTGACCGGATCCATGCCGCGGCAGAAACCTATATCGGCCAGGTCGAGATGGGTGTGGGCCTTATCCCCGGCGGCGGCGGCAACAAAGAATTGCTGATCCGTTACATCGAGGGTATCCCTGAAGATATCGGCGGCGTCAACATGCTCCCGCTGGTGCAGAAAGCGTTTGAACATATCGCCATGGCGCGCATTGCCTTCAACGCTTTTGAAGCCAAGGAACTCCGTTATTTCCGTCCCACGGATCGGGTCACCTACAACCTGGATTACCTCATCTATGATGCCAAGCAGACTGCCCTGGCCATGGCCATCGAGGGATATATACCGCCCCGGCCGAAACTGATCAAGGTTCTCGGACGCGACGGTATCGCCGCATTCAAGGCGGGCCTTTACACCATGCTCTGGGGCAAATATATAAGCGAGCACGACATGAAAATTGCCGGCGAGGTCGCCTTTGTCCTGAGCGGCGGAGAGATACTGCCCGGTTCACTGGTCAGCGAACAGTATCTGCTGGATATTGAAAGAGAAGCGTTCCTGCGCCTCTGCGCCGAGGAAAAAACGCATGAACGGATCACTGCCATGCTTACTACCGGCAAGCCACTAAGGAATTAAGGAGGAATAATCAATGAAAGAAGCTGTTATTGTTTCTTGTGTGCGTACTGCTGTCGGCAGGGCACCCCGGGGAACGCTACGTCTCACCCGCCCGGAAGACATGGCCACCGTTGCAGTAAAGGAAGCCCTGTCCCGTGCCAAGGGGGTGGAACCCGCTGAAGTTGGTGATGTCATCCTTGGCTGCTCCTTTCCGGAAGCAGAGCAAGGCATGAACGTGGCCCGGATGGTAGCCCTGCAATCCGGACTGCCTGATTCTGTCCCCGGAATGACCGTCAACCGGTTCTGTTCCTCGGGATTGCAGGCCATAGCCCTGGCCGCCGAAAGAATCATGCTCGGCTATGATGACGTCATGGTCGCCGGAGGCGTGGAGAGCATGAGCCTGGTTCCGATGGGCGGGAACAAACTGACCCCGAATCTGGACCTGGTCAACTACAAGGTCGAGGCCTATACTCCCATGGGCATCACCGCCGAGAACGTGGCCAACCGCTACGGCATCAGCCGGGAAGATCAGGACCATTTTGCCGTACGCAGCCATCAGCGTGCCGCCGCGGCAATCAAGGAAGGCAGGTTCAAGGATGAGATCGTCCCCCTGGAATTGGTGCAACGGACCGTCGGACCCGACAACAAGGTGGTGGAGAACAAATTCGTCTTCGACACCGATGAAGGCGTCCGCCCGGACACCAATTTCGAGGTATTGAGCACGCTCCGCCCCGTATTTGCCGCAGGGGGATCGGTAACCGCCGGAAACTCCTCACAGACCAGCGATGGCGCGGCGGCAGCCGTACTCATGTCGCGTGAAAAGGCAAAGTCCCTGGGACTGAAGCCGATGGCCATCTACCGCGGTTTTGTCGCCGCCGGTTGCAACCCCGACGAGATGGGGGTAGGCCCCTCGGTGGCGATTCCCAAACTGATGGAGTTCACAGGCATGAAGATCGAGGACATAGAACTATTCGAACTCAATGAAGCCTTTGCTTCCCAGGCACTTTACTGCATCCGCAAGCTTGGCCTCAACGATGAGATCACCAACGTCAACGGCGGTGCGGTGGCCCTGGGTCACCCGCTGGGCTGCACGGGCGCCAAACTTACTGCCACGCTCTTGCATGAGATGGCACGTCGGAACAATCGTTTCGGTGTCGTCTCCATGTGTATCGGCGGCGGCATGGGTGCGGCCGGCCTTTTCGAGAGGGAGTAAAGAATGAAACCCCTGTAGCTACGGGAAAAACGCAGCCTCAAGATGATCAAGAAAGGGAGAAGACAACGTCTTCTCCCTTTTTCGGCCCCAAATACATTCCCAGCCAGCATTTAAAACTGCACTTGCCCTCCTTCAATCTTCCTCATCATGCTCGTAGCCGCAGGAAGGGCAAGCACGGGGGCTACCACCCGCCCGGCCCCGTTCATTGTACAGAATATTTCTCCTCCAGCCATGGCGACACCTCTTGCAGGTGACCCTGTCGGATATGGAATAAGATCCACCCTCGATGCGCAGAGCATTCCCCCCGACAATGGCCCCGGTCAACTTCTTCCGGGCACTGGCAAGGATGCGCTGCAGGGTGCTCTGGGCAACGCCCATCTGATCGGCACAGCGACGTTGATCTATCCCCTCCAGATCTTTCAAGCGCAGCGCCTCCAGCTCATCGACGGTTATGATCGTCTCCTTCAAGCGATGCATCGGGGTACCCATGGGCTTGAAATACGTCACCCGGGGCAGATGCCTCACTCTTCTTGGTTTGACCGGTCGTGACACCCTTGTAACACCTCCACTCTTTAATTATATCACAATCCTGCAGCACGAAAACAGCCCTTGAAATTTCAGGGGCGTATCAACCCATAGCCAATTTTCTCTGGCAAGGCATACGCAAAAAAATGGAAGTCGCGTAAACTTTTGAATCGCAAGCATTACCGACCTCCATTTGAAAAGCGCATCCGGGAGGATTCGAACCCCCGGCAAACGGATTGGAAGTTCGCGATTGAAACTCCCGAACTTGTTGTAACTTATCTGATCTTGCTGCATCACACATGGTGGAAGTGTTATCGTAATCTCCTCGAACAGATGGTAAATACATTCAATGCCTGCCATTGGCACAGGTTCGCCCCCCAGGCAATCTACTATATTGAAAAAGGGCAATAATTTACATCTACCCCCCTATTTTACTTATTATGCCTCGGATTACATTACAGGGCAGGAGAAAACAGCATCGATATGGAAGCAAACAACATCAGAAAGCAACCGTGTCATAAAACAATTCAAATTCAGGGGGACAGGAGGATTCAGGATGATCGGCAAGTACAAGAAAGTTATCTCATGGTGTCTGCTTTTTATCATGGTAGTGGTGCTTTCCGGTATCGGCAATATATCCTTTGCTTCCGAGGTGGTGGATATACCGGATCCCAAGCTAAAGAACGTAATTTTGCATAAATTGGGAAGATCTAGCGGTGATGTTACAAAGGCAGAGATGGAATCATTTTCTCAAATATTTATTCCGGGCGATCAAGGAATAGTGGACTTGACCGGCCTTGAATATGCAACCAATTTGGATTACATTCAACTAACGGACAACCAGATCACTGATATCGCGGCTCTTTCCGGCCTGAACAAGTTGGAGAAACTTTACTTATATAACAACCAGATCACTGATATCGCGGCTCTTTCCGGCCTGACAGGGTTAAAGTCGCTCGGCCTGAGTGGCAACCAAGTTGCTGACATCGCGGCTCTTTCCGGCCTGAACAATTTGCGGGAGCTTTACTTGAGCAACAACCAGATTGCTGATATCCCGGATCTTTCCGACCTGACTGTTTTGAAGTGGCTTTACTTGGAAAACAACCAGATTGCTGATATCTCGGGTCTTGCCGGCCTGCCCAGCTTGCGTGAGCTTCGCCTGGGCGAAAACTACCTGGATATAACTGATGGCAGCCCCACGATGATAATTATTAACTCCTTCATAGGCGCTAATGTAGGGGTTTATTATGAACCGCAGAAAGTGTACATACCGGATGCCAACCTGAAGGCTGCGATTCTGGAGGCATTGGAAAAATCTGTTGATGATATCATAACAACCGCTGACATGGAGGAGCTAACTGAATTATATGCGTATAATTGCAGAATTGTTGAATTGACCGGTCTTGAATATGCAACCAATCTGGAGGAGCTTGACCTATACGACAACCAGATCGGTGATATTTCTGCTCTTTCCGGTTTGGCCAACCTGGAGACACTTACTCTTGGCGACAACCAGATCACCGATGTTTCCGCTCTTTCTGGCTTGACCAAATTGTTTGATCTTTACCTGAGCGGCAACCAGATCAGTGATATTTCTGCTCTCTCCGGTTTGACCAACGTGGGAAATCTTGCTCTTGGCGACAACCAGATCACTGATATTTCTGCTCTTTCCGGGCTAACCAATCTGGAGTGCCTTTACATGGACAACAACCAGATCAGCGATATTTCTGATCTTTCCGAGCTGACCGACTTGAGGCGGCTTCACCTGAATGACAACCAGATCATCGATATCTCTGTTCTTTCCGGTTTGACCAACCTGGAAGATCTTCGCCTGAACGACAACCGGATCAGCGATATTTCTGTTCTTTCCAACCTGACCGATTTCTACAGGATTGACCTGGGCAACAACCAGATCGATGATATTTCCGCTCTTTCCGATATGACCGGGTTGGGGCGGCTTTACTTGAACGACAACCGGATCAGCGATATTTCTGCTCTTTCCGATATGACCAATTTGTGGTGCCTTGTCCTGGACGATAACCGGATCATCGATATTTCTCCTCTTTCCGGTTTGGCCGAGTTGACTCAGCTTCACCTGAACGACAACCGGATCAGCGATATTTCTGCTCTTTCCGATATGACCGACTTGTACTACCTTTACCTGAGTTACAATTATCTGGATATAACTGATGGCAGCCCCACGATGACAATTATCAACTCCTTGATGGATGCCGGTGTGGATGTTGAATATGAACCACAGAAAGTCTACATACCGGATCCCAACCTGGAAGCCGCGATTCGGGATGAATTGAGTAAACCTGTTGATTATATTGTAACGACTGCTGATATGGAGTCGTTAACCGGGGAGTTAAATGCTGAAAATCGTGAAATTGAAAACCTGACTGGCCTTGAATATGCAACCAATCTGGATTACCTTATCTTGAACGGCAACCTGATCAGCGACATTTCTCCTCTTTCCGATCTGACCAATCTGTGGTCGCTAGACCTGGGCGGCAACCGGATCATCGATATTTCTGCTCTTTCCGGTTTGACCGATTTGGTGTGGCTTGGATTGGATGAGAACCAGATCAGTGATATTTCTCCTCTTTCCGATCTGACCAACCTGGAGTATCTCTGGTCAGGCATCAACCAGATCAGCGATATTTCTGCTCTTTCCAGGTTGACCGACCTGGAGATACTTTACCTGGATAGCAACCAGATCAGTGACATTTCTGCTCTTTCCGCTTTGACCAAATTGCGTGTGCTTGACCTGTACGACAACCGGATCAATGATATTTCTGATCTTTCCGGTTTGACCAACTTGTATGGCCTTGAGCTGGGCTCCAACCAGATTGACGACATTTCTGCTCTTTCTGACCTGTCCAAATTGTATAGACTTGACCTGAGCGACAACCGGATCAGTGATATTTCTGTTCTTTCCGAGCTGACCAACCTCGAGTACCTTTGGTCAGGCATCAACCGGATCAATGATATTTCTCCTCTTTCCAATTTGACCAAATTGTACAGCCTTGAGCTGGGCTCCAACCAGATTGACGACATTTCTGCTCTTTCCGACCTGTCCAAATTGTATAGACTCGACCTGAGCGACAACCAGATCACTGATATTGAAGCTCTTTCCGAGCTGACCGATTTGGAATGGCTTTCCCTCCGGGACAACCGGATCAGCGATATTTCTGATCTTTCCGGTTTGACCAACCTCGAGTACCTTTGGTTAGGCATCAACCAGATCACTGATATTTCTCCTCTTTCCAATTTGACCAAATTGTACAACCTTGAGCTAAACTTCAACCAGATCAGTGATATCTCTGCTCTTTCCGACCTGTCCAAATTGTATAGACTTGACCTGAGCTACAACCAGATCACCGATATTGAAGCTATTTCCGGGCTGACCGATTTGGAATGGCTTTCCCTCCGGGACAACCAGATCAGCGATATCTCTGCTCTTTCAGGTCTAACCGACCTGGGGTGGCTTGACATAAGATACAACGGTCTTGACCTGGCACCGGATAGTGAAACAATGTTATTGATTCAAACGTTGATTGATAGAGATGTACTGGTATTGTATCTTTCCTACGGGGACCTTACCGGCGATGGAAAAGTCAATGTCAGCGATGCCATATTGGTATTAAGATACATTGTTAATTTAGTGGACTTGACGGAAGTTGAAATAGAAACCGCCGATGTTAACGGAGATGGCGAAATCACTGTTCAGGACGCCATACTGATCCTGCGTTACATTGTGGGCTTGATAGATAAATTTCCGGTAGAGTAAGGATTATAGATCTGTAAATCGTGCAAGGGGTCGGTTCTTCTGTGTTAACAGGTGCTGTTGTTTTCTTTCCGGAAGGAATGATGCAAAGAACCGGCCCTCCACGTGTGTAGAACAAGGGTTTCACATCGATGCCGGTGAAAATCCCTTGGGATGTTACCGCAAAGGCACGACTTTTCTTCCGGCGTAATTTCCAAAATCAAGACGAAAACTTTCATATACATCAGTGGGATTGCTGCTCTGAACATTCATAGAAACAACGAAACGAGCAGAGATTGGCATCCCCGAAAGGCAAGGGAAGACGACTGCAGGGAAAGCAAAGATGAGAGAGGTTTAAATTGATTTGAGAGGATAGAGGTTGAAGGAGAGGTTCTGGAGGGAGTGTGGGTGGCAAACCATTACAGGGCTCTGGCGGATATGTTCCGGGAAAGTGTAAACAAAAGAAAGATCAACATGCCAAGGCATTCGGTAAATGATTTCCTGGATGGGGATACCAAAGGGTTGTTGGAGTATATTTACTTTTTGAGCATAGAAGATGAAACCACAAAATTGGTATGCATACATGAGTTTGGAAGAGAGGTAGTAGAAAGATGGTTGACAAAAAGTAGCATGGAAAAGTAATGGATTTATTTTTATCATACTTGACAGGCAGAGAAGGGATCATTCCCATGGGCGGGACTGCTTTGATGTCCCAAACAGCCTGGCTGTTTGGGATCGGACCGTCAAAAAATCACTTTATCCATTGTGATAAATCGGTACCGGTAGATACATTATGCAAAAAGAAGACAACTGAACAGCGGGTGAAAAATCCGCCGGCCCCATTTCAAGCCCATGAACAACGGATTATGCATCCGATACTCATTTCCGGGGCGTGTGTATAAAAAAATGGAAGTCCCCTAAACCCTTGTACCGCAAGTGTTTATGACTTCCATTCAAGGTGGCGCGCCTGGAAGGATTCGAACCCTCGACAAACGGATTAGAAGTCCGCTACTCTATCCCCTGAGTTACAGGCGCACGCAGGTATAACTTATTTTTCAATTATATTATAATGCCATGTGTCGTCAATTTCAAGCGGGCCTGCTTGATGCAGGCCCGCGGTTATTTCCAGGACATCACGCCGCATTTTTACGGAGTTCGCGCCGGGATGCCAACCTTGACGCTCTATCCGGACACGCCCGGGCGAAAAGCCCGTGCATACCGTATATTTTTACCATTCCGACGTTCAACTATACCCGTTCCCAGATGGTGGCATTGGCGTTCCCGAATGCACCGCAGAGGGCAGCGAGTCCGTATTTTACGTCTGCCTTGTCCGTTTTCATGATATTGTTCAGGGTGACGACGATTCTGGCTCCCGATTGCCCCAAAGGGTGTCCCAGGGCCAGGGCGCCGCCCCAGATGTTGGTCTTCTCGAAGGGGGCATTTTCTTCGATGCCCAGTTCCCTCACACAGACCAGCGACTGGCTGGCAAAGGCTTCGTTCAGCTCGACCACACCCATATCGTCCATGGTCAGGTTGGCCCTTTCCAGTACCTTCCTTACAGCGGAGATGGGCCCGATACCCATGACGGTGGGGTCACAGCCGGCCATCGCTCCTGCTCTGTACTTGAGGTGATAGGAGCAGCCGAGTTCATCCGCCTTCTCCCTGCTCATGAGTATGAGCGCACAGGCTCCCTGGGTCAGCGGGGAAGAAAGTGCAGCGGTGATAACCCCACCCGGTTTGAACGGTGAAACCATCGTGGACATGGCTTCTATGGAGATATTTTCCCTGATCATCTGGTCCCGGTCAACCATGAATGTGGTACCGTCTTCCTTCTCGCCTTCCACGGGCACGATTTCATTGTCAAATTTCCCCGCATCGCGAGCAGCCGCCGCTTTTGTATGGCTGTAATATGCCATCTGCTCCATGTCATCGCGGGAAACATTCCACTGCTCGGCTACTTTTTCCGCTGTTGCTCCCATGGGCAACTCGTCAGGCGGATATATGGCCGCCAGCCTGGGCGGGAAATCGGCGCCCATACCCATGGGGATATTGAGCATGTCTTCCACGCCGCCGGCAATGTAGATTTCTCCTTCACCGCACATGATGGCCCGGGCAGCATGTTCTATGGCCGACATTCCCGAGGGGCATTGCTGGCCGATGCTGTTTGTGGCCACGGAATGGGGGTACCCGGCCGCCAGCCAGGCCAGCCTGGCGATGTCGTAGGTCATTCCCGTCTGGTTGGCCGTTCCAATAAAAACGGCTTCCACCTCCTCGGGTTTAACCTGGGGATTTCTCTCGAAGAGGGCATCATAAACCGCCGTTAGCAATTCATCGGGCCGCCTGTTCTTGAACCAGCCTTTTTCACGATGGGCCCTGGTGTTGGCCGATCTCATTCCGTCTACGATTACACATTCCTTCATTACCTATCTCTCCTTTTATTTATTTATTTTCCCGGATCCGGCTTCGTTCCCTGACTGACAGCGTGGCTGAAGAAGCCCGAGGAGACGAAAGGCCGTACCCAAAAAATCAAAGCAATTACAATATTATAAATATTCTTTACAAAATGGTTTTTTCCTTTAAATAATAGTCATATTTAGCATTTTATTTAAGAATCACGATACCTTGAGGGATACATGTTTCAAAGTATGCTAAAATCAGGGTGGGAATGCGGTTGGAAGAGAAAAAAGTGCATTTGAAAGGAAACGAGATATGCCCTCGTCAGGCAATACATTCAAGATCGATGGGGTTGAGAGATTCAACAGCGGCACGATAGATGGAACGGGAAGGCCCCGGGGAACGAAAAAGGCAAACAAAAAGAAAAAAGGCGGCAGGGCCTGGATTTTTCCGGTACTGTTGATCCTTTTACTGCTCACAATATTTTATTATTACAAACATGAGACGGGGGAGATAGCGGCCCGGGCCGATGAGTTCATGGTTCTGGTCAATGCCGGAGAAATCGATGCAGCCCGGGTTATGATGGCCGCCGGGAAGAAAGGGCTCGATGGTTTACACGAGCTGATGGAAAGAGAATCAATAGCTTACAGACAGATAAATACTTCTTATCTGCTGGGCATTCTGAAAGGGGCAGCCGAGGTGTTGCTGGCCCAGGGTGATGCGGAGTTCACGGTCAGGTTGAATATGGTTCGCGAGAACGGGTCGTGGATGGTGTCCGTGCTGCCACCCATTGATATTCTGTATGGAGCATTTGTCATCGAAGAAAACCCTCTCGTCCTGCGTGTCTTGTATCGGGGCGAGAAGCGCAGGTACCGCCTCGGGGAGAAAGTCGGAGCAGAATACGGGGATGTCGTTTACATGCTTGTCCTGGATGACAGTATTCTCACGGTGGAGAAGGCGGAACGGATGCCCATCTCACGGGTGATGGTCAGGAACAGCACGGAGATCGAAGGCGAGCAGGAGGGGCTTTTCCCGCTCTACACCGCCGGTGGGCCGGAAGTATATCTGCTCGACCGTGATAAGAAATCGGCGGAATGCGGCCGATCCTCGGACCTGATCGTGGGCAGCTCGGGCATCTCATTTTACCTGCTCGGGAAGAAGATTCTGGCAGCAACGGTTGACGGGCATTTCAAGCCCGGTGAAATACGCGTGGTCTTGAATGATTCCTCGGGGGAGAACCTTTATCACCGGGAAGTCCGCATATCCGCTGCAACGGCGTTCAGGATGGCGGAACCCGGAAAGGAAAGCAAGGGAACGGGTAAACAGGGGGAAGCGGGCGAGGGTGATGACGGGAAGAAGGATGGAGATGGGGACGAAGAGAGTGAAAGTGAGGAAAGCAACGGCACGGGGAACGGAGAAAGCAGGCCGGAAACGTTCACCATTCCCGCCAATAGACAGGTAACGATACGTTCATCTCCGGATGGAATAGCGGTTCTTCTGCCGGGAGGGGAGGAGGCCATCTTTGATCGACGCATCCTGTTAAGTCCGGTGGAAGAAGAACAGGGGTGTTTTTTCATCGCTGCTTCACACCGGGAAACCCGGGGCGAATATGCCCCTGCCTACCGGGGCAACCTGGATATCTTTGCAGGAAGCGAGGGGCTGGTCGTGGTCAACGAGCTGCCCCTGGAAGATTATCTGCGGGCGGTGGTACCCGGCGAGATGCCCTCTTCTTTTGGCCTTGAGGCCTTGAAAGCGCAGGCGATCGTATCCCGCTCCTATGCTTATCGCCAGATCATGGAGAGCCGTTATCACGCCGTCGGAGCACACGTGGATGACAGCATTGCTTCACAGGTGTACAACCTCGGGCCGGGAGACAGCCTTGCCGATCAGGCCATCGGGGAAACAAAAGGGCTGGTGCCTTTTCATGACAACGAGCCTATCGAGGCCTTTTTCTTTTCCACTTCTTGCGGTTGCACGGCCAACCCTGAAGAAGTATGGACCACACCGGAAGTCGGTTTTCCCGGGAACAGGATGCCCTATCTGTTCGCTCGGTCACAGATCCCCGGGGAGGTTCTTGAACTATCTTCCGAGGAAGACCTGATGGCATTCATCGATGAAACCGGTTATGAAGGGGCGTATGACCGCGATGCCCCTTTCTTCCGCTGGAAGATCACGATGAGCAGCCATGATTTTGAAGAGATCGTCAGGCACAATCTGGGAGAACAGTACCGGCGCCGTCCCGATCTGGTACTGACCGGGGAAGGGCAAGATTTCGTATCCAGGGAAATACCGGAGGACGCTCCGGGCAAGCTTCTGGGCATCCGCACGTTGCAACGCGGCGCCGGGGGGAACATGATGGTCTTGGAAATCGAAGGAACGCGGGGAACCTACCGACTTGTCAGCGAATATACGATCCGTTTCACGATCCGGCCGATTCAGTACCGCAGCGGGGCCAACCCGATAATTCTACGAAGGGGCGATGGCACGCAGATCGAAAATTTCAATGTCCTGCCCAGCGCTTTTGCTTATCTGGATACGGTTCCGGACGGGGACGGGGGAATCCGTGAGATCAGAATCAGTGGCGGCGGCTACGGCCATGGCGTGGGATTGAGCCAGAACGGGGCCAGGGGCATGGCCGAAAAAGGGTTTGACTTTGTACAGATCATCGAACATTATTATCCCGGTACACAGTTGCATCGTGTTCATGAATGATGGACACGCGGATGATATTTTCGAGGTACAGCATGGTGTAATATACAGTGGAATCTTCTTTCATGCCAGGGGCATGAGAAACTCTACATTTGAATATCTCCAAGGCGCCGGTCAAAGAAGAACCGGCGCCTCTGAGAATCCTCCCCCTGCACATGCAGGCTTATACTCCTTGCAGTACAGGAAAATCATATATCAACTTCACAATGTAACGTAGAATCAGTATCGCATCCTGGACATTGACTTGAGCATCCCCGTTAACATCGGCGACTGCTCTCTGAGTCGGCGTTAACTTCATCAGGTCCACAACACTTCTCAGCAACCATATGGCGTCGTTGACGTCAACCTTGCTATCTCCTGTAAGATCGCCGAATGAAATATATATTACTGTTGCATCTCTGTCAATCAACTCATTGATCAGAAACATCGTTTCACTGCCTGCGGTTATATCCAAAGAATTGTAACGCAGGTCAATCCTTTTCAGGTTGGTCAGGTCGGAAAGAACCGAGATATTGCTGATCCGGTTATACGATATGTCAAGATTATGCAAGTTGGTCAAAGCGGACAGAAAAGAGATATCACCGAGCCCGGCATCCTTCAAGAAAAGCACCTCCAGGTTTTTCAAACCGGAAATAACGAGGATGTTGCTGATCTTGTTGTGGCTCAGATCAAGACCCCACAGGTTGCTCAAACAGGGAAGAACGGAAATATCGCTGATCCGGTTGTTGTCCAGATCAAGAATCTCCAGCTTTCCCAAACCGGAAAGGGCGGAGATATCGCTGATCTGGTTGTCCCACAGGTAAAGCTCCTCCAGCTTTTTCAAACCGGAAAGAGCGTCAATTCCACTGATCCGGTTGTTGTACAGTTCAAGGACTACCAGATTTTTCAAACCGGAAAGAGCAGAGATATCGTTGATACGGTTTCGCCCCAGGCAAAGCCCCCTCAGGTTGGTCAACGTGGAAAGAGGCAAGGTATTGCTGATCCGGTTATCCCAAAGTTCAAGCCACTCCAGGCCGACCAAGCCGGAGAGAGCAGAAACACTTTCGATCTGGTTGCCCCACAGGTAAAGGCTCGACAGGCTGCTCAAGCCGGAAAGGGCGTCGATACTGCTGACCCGGTTGCTGTTCAGGTCAAGGGTTTTCAGGTTTTTCAAACCGGAAAGGGCAGAAATATCGCTTATATGGTTACTTCCCAGATCAAGATTTTTAAGGTCGGTCAAGCCGGAAAGAGGGGAAATATCGCTGATACGGTTGCCCGACAGGTAAAGTATCTCCATTTTTTTCAAGCGGGAAAGGGAGGAAATATCACTTATTTCGTTGTTCCGCAGGTAAAGTTCCTCCAGGTTGGTTGCACATTCAAGACCGGTTATGTCAGATATTTCACTGTCGTACGCATTCAAATTGGTCAACAATTCCATATCCGCCTCTGTGATGTCACCGGCCGGTTTCCCCAATTCCTCACGGATCGCTTCCTCCAATTTTTTATCAGGTATGTTTACCGCTTCGTAAGCTAAGGAAATGTTGCCAACACCGGAAAACACCGCCAGCGTGATCAGTAGCAGACCCCATGAATAAATTTTCTTGTATTTCCCGATCATCCGAAACCCCCCTGTCTCCCTTGAATTTGGTTCGATCCATGATACGGTCACTTTCCGCTCGTATCTATTTCTACGTTATTCCCTTCTTTCCTGTATGGACATAAAATAAATAACCCATCTGCTACCCGGATCGAAAATTGCCATATCAGCGGTAAAAATCACGTTGATCTGCGGTTCTGTTCCCCATTGTTTGAACATCGAGAAGGCGCCGATCAAAGAAGAACCGGCGCCCCTGGAAATATTTCCCCGCGCTTGCAGGCTTGTATCCCTTACAGCGCCGGAAACTCACCTATCAAGCCCACAATGTAACGCAGAATCAGTATCGCATCCTGAACAGTAACCTTGCCATCCCCGTTGACATCGGCGGCCACCTCCTGATTCAGTGACAACTCCGCCAGGTTCACAATACTTCTCAGCAACCATATGGCGTCGTTGACGTCAACCTTGCTATCTCCTGTAAGATCCCCCAATTCGAGATATATTACTCTTATATCTTTGGCGATCAACTGCTGGATCAGCAGCATCGTTGGACTGCCTGCGGTTATATCCAAAGAATTGTAACGCAGGTCAAACCATCCCGGTTCGGTCAAGCCGGAGAGGGGCGAAATATCGCTGATCAGGTTATGGCTCAGGTCGAGGTCCCACAGTT
>JAAYSV010000025.1 GCA_012518215.1 Bacillota bacterium | reverse complement strand
TCAAAACCTCCGGAGCACCGGTCAAAACCCCCAAGGTGCCGGTTGAAACTTCCGGGGCATCAATTGAAACTTCCAAAACGCCGTATTGCTAGCCACACGAAGGATCACGCTTGCGGGACTTCCCGGAGCTCGGCCCGTGAACCGAGATTTTTGAATCCGGCAACACAACGTTCACAACGAGCACGGAAATTTTGTTATGCAGAACTGAAATATTTGTTTGAAAAAGAAGGATATTCAAAAAGTATCACGAAAATTAAAATAGTAACACTATTCTACCAATGCATGGCAGTGATCGATATACCGGAGCAGAAAAACAAACAATAAAAAACGCTGCCCGGTTGGGATGGCTTTGTCCGGAAGGGTCGTTGCCGGGTATTTTTTTCAAGAATCCAATCACAACGGAAAGGGATGAGCGGCATGAGACTAATTTCTATCGGTACCATCCATAGTCCTTACAAGACGCTTGACGATGCACCACACCAGGGGCGCTATTCCGACAAACAGGTTGAGTTGGAAATCAATCCCGAATATGTCGAGGGCCTCAAGGATATAGACGGCGCATCACACCTGATCGTTCTGTACTGGTTTCACCTGGCCAGAAGGGATACGCTTCAAAGCAGAACACCTTTCAGCCCGGATCCCAAGGGAGTTTTTGCCTGCCGCTCACCATCGCGGCCCAACCCGATTGCTTTCTGCGTCGTCGAACTGTTGCGCCGTGAAGGCAACCGGTTGTTTGTCAAAGGGATTGAAGCCGTGGAAGGTACACCTCTGCTGGATATAAAGCCTTATTCCAGCGATCTGGATAGCTTTGCAGGGGTCAAGATAGGCTGGTTCAAAAAAGAGAAGGAGGAATGAACAGATGCCAAAGGTACTTGTATGTGGTCGGGGAGGAAGTGGTAAAAGTACTGTCGTTACGATGATTGCAGCCATTCTGGGAGAAAGGGGCAAGGTTCTGGTGGTTGACACCGATGAATCAAATCTTGGGCTGGGCAAGATGCTCGGTATCCGGACTCCGGAAAAAACCCTTATGAATGAACTGGGCGGCAGAAAAGTTGCCTCGGAGCAGCTCAGAGCGGCTCTGAAAAGCAACTTTACGGAAGTAATCAGCATGTTTCCGGAAGAAAGAAGCATCGACCAGCTTCCCCCGGGAAGTGTATCCTGGAGCGGCCCCGTAGGTCTGCTTCAGATCGGGAAAATTGAACACAGTCATGAAGGATGCGCCTGCCCCATGGGTTCGCTTGCACGAGATTTTTTAAACAAATTGCAGAGTGGTTCGGACGAGTGGGTGATCGTGGATACGGAAGCGGGAGTGGAGCATTTCGGCAGGGGTGTATTCGAGGGCGTTGATGCAGTATTGATGATTGTCGATCCTTCTCATGAGGCGGTGTTATTGACTGAAAAAGCGGCAACATTGGCAGAGGAGGCGGGCAAGGCTTTTTCCGTGATACTCAACAAAACCGACGCCGGAACGGAGTCTTATTTGAAGGAAATGTTGGAACCGCTGAAGATAGATATCGCCGGAGTTATACCGTATTCACCCCAAATTTCCGAAGCAAATTTGAAGGGCAGGGCTCTGCCGGCGGACTCTTACCGGGAGGGGTTGGAAAAGATGATCGAAAAAACAATTCTCGGCCTTGCCGCATCCGAATAATTGTGAAACCTGCATTTTTTGCGCCATTCCAGAAACTGAAAGGTTGTGATCAATCTTGATTCTCAAAACACACCAGAGAGGGCAAGTGCTGCCGTTACCTGTTGTTCTTATTTCCACCATCAGCAAGGCGGGAATAAGAAATGTGGCTCCCTGGTCATGTGTCATGCCCATACTGCGGCCCCTTGACGAGATCGTGATTGCCTCCTGGATCAAAAGGGATACCCTTTTCAATATCCGGGAAACAGGTGATTTTGTGATCAATGTACCCCCCGCAAGTATGGCAGATGCCGTGATGATCTGTTCCAAAAATTTTCCGCATGATGTGGATGAATTTGAAGAGGCGGGCCTGAAACCATGCCCATCGAAGAAAATTGAATCGCCGGGTGTCGACGGCTGCCTGGCCCGTATGGAATGCACCCTTCAGGAGGAAATCGCCAGGGAAAAATATTCCCTGATTATCGGCAAAGTGGTTTACCTGGAGGCAGATGACAGATATTTTTCTGAAACGGATGGGATGGACTTTGAAAATGCGGAACCACTTTCTGCAGTCGTCAACAGTGGAGGTTTGCGGTTTACCAGGCCGGTATACATCAAGAAGAAAGCCGATCACTCGGAAATGACTTTGAAATAAACCGGGGGATGTTGCCCCCTGTTCTTTCTTGCCACCGCATTGGCTGTTGGGTAATGGCAGGGCAGCATGTTGGGTAAAGATGGGCAGTTGATGCTGCGCCGGGGGAGGCAGCAGGGAGGAAGTTGGCTGAAGGATTCCGGTTGCACATCGGGCCTCCTTTGAGGAGATGGAAAAAGCCTTTGGATACAGGAATCCCGCCGGCATGATAGATACCGGCGGGATTTTTTTTACTGCGCCATAAAGAGTTCCATGTCCTCATCGACAGTGCCGATACCGGCCAGGCCGAATTTGTCCACCAGCACCCCGGCAACATTGGGGGAGAGGAAACCGGGAAGTGTGGGGCCGAGGTGGATATTCTTTACACCCAGATAAAGCAGGGCAAGCAGAACGATGACCGCTTTCTGCTCGTACCAGGCGATATTGTATGCTATGGGTAGCTTGTTGATATCATCGAGGCCGAATACTTCCTTGAGCTTGAGGGCTATAATTGCCAGGGAGTAGGAGTCGTTGCATTGGCCGGCGTCGAGCACTCTGGGGATACCACCGATATTTCCCAGATCCAGTTTGTTGTAACGGTATTTTGCACAACCTGCTGTCAGGATGATGGTGTCTTCCGGTAATTTTTCTGCAAACTCGGTATAATATTTTCGGGATTTCATCCTTCCATCGCACCCGGCCATGACAAAGAATTTTCTGATTGCTCCCGATTTGACGGCCTCGACAATCCTGTCCGCCAGGGATAGCACCTGGTGGTGGGCAAAACCGCCGACGATCATGCCGGTCTCTATTTCATCGGGGGCGGGAAGCTTTCTGGCCAACGCTATGATTTCGGAAAAATCCTTCTTTCCATTTTCATCAGATTCGATGTGCTTGCAGCCGGGGTAGCCGGTCGAACCCGTTGTAAAGATCCGCTCTCTGATCTCATCACTTCTGGGGGGGACGATGCAGTTGGTGGTAAACAAGATCGGCCCGTGGAAGGAGGAGAATTCATCCAGCTGCTTCCACCAGGCATTGCCATAATTGCCAGCGAAATGATCATATTTTTTAAAAAACGGGTAATAATGGGCCGGCAGCATCTCGCCGTGGGTATAAACATCCACGCCGCTATCCCTTGTCTGCTCCAGCAGTTGTTCAAGATCGGTCAGGTCGTGGCCGGAAATCAGGATAGCGGGGTTTTTCCTCACCCCGATATTTACTTCTGTGATCTCCGGGTTCCCGTATCTCGATGTATTGGCCCTGTCCAGCAGGGCCATTACTTTCACACCGAATTCTCCGGTTTTCAGTGTCAGTGCCACGAGCTCGTCGGCGGTGAGAGAATCATCCAGGGTGGCTGCCAGTGCTTCATAGATAAAAGCATTGATCTCGAGGTCTTCCTCTCCGATATTTTTGGCATGTTCGGCATAGGCGGCCATCCCCTTGAGGCCGTAGGTGATCATTTCCCGGAGGGAACGAATGTCCTCGTCTTCCGTGGACAGAATCCCGATGGAAGATGCCTTCTCCAGCATCGATTCCCTGGAATCCACGTCAAAAGTTGCCGCATCATGAAAATCCCCCGTGGCCGCGGCCTGCCCGAGTTCATTTCTGGCATTGATCATCTTCATGATTTGATTTTCCAGTGAACCATCGTCAAAGTTGGCGTTGGTGATGGTCATGAACAGGCTGCTGAGCACTTCACGGTTTATATCATCGAAGTTGCTCATGTCAATTTTTCCTTTGATGACTATTTCTGAAATACCCTTGAGCGTATAGATCAGAAGGTCCTGAAGTTTGGCCACCTCTTCATTTTTTCCGCAGACTCCGCGCTTTGTACAGCCTTTTCCGCCGGCTGTTTCCTGACATTGGTAACAGAACATCCCCATCTTTTCTCCTCCTTGTTTATTTCCTGGATTATTATTTTCCGGCGTGAAAACCGGAGCGGGCAGCTTTCGAGCGGCCCGTGAAAAGCTTGATGACAGTGCTGCATTCCGATCCCATGGCACTTCGGAAAAAACTTGCCTCACCGTGCAGCGCAAGCAGTTTTCTATTTTTCCCCTTTTACCCCATGTTGTTCCGGGGCCGGCGCTTTTACGACGACAAGTTCCAACGTCCCGTCATGCAGGTTCCTGACGTTCATCCTGGTCTGGAAAGGGATTTTCAAGAGGGTTGCGGCTTCGTATTCATGGATTTCCTGATCATCCAATCCGATGGAGAGCCTGCCACGGAGAACGGTCATGTAGACGTTGGAATTGGAATAATGTTCCGGCAGCCCCTCCCCCTTGCTGAATATCATATGGAGATAATGAACGTTCTCGTCGAAGATGACCTTCTCCACAACCCTTGCATCGCCACCGCTCAGTTTGAATACCTGTTCCAGCATATCTGCATACTCCCTTGTATTGTTGATCATATCCAGTATGTTTCAAGATTTTGAAACATATTATAGCACACGGGGTGCGGTATGAATGTAGCCGCGGTTACGGATCAAAATTATTTTTTGACCGAACATAACCTGTCAAATTGATGTTGTATATCTTCGAGGTAATTTTATACAGCGTTTGCCAGTTGACTGATTAGACAGAAAATTGGTATAATTACCTAAGTTTTGGGCAACACCATGTCTTCGTCCTTATTTTTCATGTCCAACAAGAAGGAATCGCTTCATCGATGTTCTTCAATCAAGGAAATTGATTCCAGCCGAAAAAGGAACAAAATGGGATAAGGGGGTGAGAAAACCAGCTTTTACCCGACAACTGAACGGAAAAAAACCAGTAAATATATTTTAAAATCAGGAGGTCAGTTATGGATTTTGAATTCAATGATGAACAACGGATGTTCCAGCAAAGTTTGCGAGAATTGCTGGAAAATGAGTTCGGGCCGATCGTGGATGAAAGAGACAGGAAGGGCCCTCTCAACAGGGAAGAAGCCATTGACGTGATGAAGAAATTGCAGAAAGTGGGGGTAGGGCTTGATCCGGAAAGCATCGAGGATCTGCTTGATCCGGTCATATTCGGCATTGTTGCTGAAGAATTTGGCCGGGTATGGCCGAGCTTGCTGCCGCTTTTTGGTATGGGGGCCATCCCCGCTATTTTTGCTCCTTCGGCTTCGGGGGAAGCGGGAGAAAGAATGCTTTCCAGACTGGAGAATGCAGAATTTATCGGATGCTTTGCCGAAACCGAACCGGAAGCCGGCTGCGATACTTCCAACCTGAATACCACGGCAAAACTGGAAGGCGATTATTACATCGTGAACGGGACCAAGTCCTGGATCAGCAACGCTACAATTGCGGACACCGCTTTTGTAGGGGCGAAGGACGTGGAGACCGGCGCACCGTTGTTCCTTCTCGTGGAGAAGGAGATCTCTCCCTTCGAGGCCACGGAATCGCCAAAGCTGGGCTGGAAAGCTTCACCGACGGGAGAGATGTTTTTTGATGAATGCAAGGTGCCCCGGGAAAACGAAATGAGCATTCTCATGGAAAATGCATTTGCTTCCGGAAAGTTGAACATTCCGGGGGGCTTGCTCAAGCTCCTTACAACCATGACGCCGATCACGGCCATGTTGACCATACCCAGGGCCGGCATGGGGCTGTCTTCCGTGGGTATCGCCCAGGCGGCTTTTGAAGCATCGGTAAAATATGCTCGCGAGAGAGTTCAATTTGGCAAGCCCATCGGCAAGTTTCAGCTGATCCAGGAGATGCTCTACGAGATGAACGTTTCCATCGAAACGGGGCGGCTCCTGGGCTACAAGGCCATGGATCTTATCGTTCAGGGGGATCCGGATGCCAGGCGTTTCTCGGCCATGGCCAAGATTTACGGAGGCGAGGTTGCCCAGAAGGTAACCAGCATGGCCATCCAGATTCATGGCGGCATGGGTATCTCCGAGGAGATGCCGCTGGAGAGGTATTTCAGGGATGCGCGGCTGATGACCATTCCCGATGGTACCAGTGAAATGATGAAACTGATCACGGGTTACACCATTCTGGGCAAAGGTTTTTCCGCTTACAGATAGACCGACAGGATTGCATGACGGCCCCATCGGGCAGATCGGTCAGAGAATCGCATCTACCCGGTTTCGGGCAAGAGGGGCCAGACACCATAGTGGCGACGATATGGAAGATGTTCGGGCAGTCGCCGGGCAGATCTTTTTCGTTCTGTTCGGTGGCTGCCGCTTTTTTTCCCGCCATATTGTCCTTGCTCCCGTATCGAGTCAGGAAAAATCCGGTACAATGTCTCAGGTGAATGTATCGAACCGTTGATAATGATTGAAAGGGAATTGTTTTTCAAGCTACATGCGGTGCAAGCAGGAAATAAGCAGTCGGGAATTGAAACATACTGTACATGGACTTTCAAATGAATATTTTGTTTGCGTTTTCAAGGGCAAGAAAGGGTACATATGAAGGAGAGGTGCAGCTACAATTCAGAAGGAGATTACCACCGCCAGCAAAATTCTTGATGATAATGGGCATGTCCTCAATTCCGGATGGGCGCGTGACGATCTGTTTATCTATGAACGTTCCAGGGTAAAAACCGGACCCATGAGAATAAAGGAGTGGGATTACTGGGAAGTTTTTAATGACCGTTATGCGCTTATTCTCAATATCTTTGATATCGGTTATGCCGGCGTGGCCCAGTTTTCCATGTACGATTTCAGCCAGAAAAAACCCCTGGAAATATTGTTGATCAAGCTTTTCACCAGAGGCTCGGTGGGTCATCCCGTGACCTGGAAATACGAGAAGCCTCTTGTTTTTGAGAAGAGAGGGAACAGGATGGAGTTCGATCGCCGCGGCGACGAGATTCTCCTGAAAGTGGACTTTCCGCGGAGAAAAATTTACGGGGAAATCAGCCTTTACAAGGACCCCGGTATGGATACGATGACCAACCTGGTCCCCTTTCACGAACCCCATCAATTTGTCTATGCGATCAAGATCATGTGTATGCCGGCCACGGGAACGATACAGGTTGGCGGCCGGAAATATGATTTCAGTACATCCAACAACAGCTGGGGTGTGCTGGACTGGACCAGAGGTGTCTTCCCCTACAAAAATCATTGGAAGTGGTGTATTGCTTCGGGGAAGGTGGAAGGTGTAAACTTCGGCTTCAACATCGATTACGGTTTTGGCCGGGAGTCGAACAAGAGCATGATCATCCATGGCACCCGCGGCCATCATCTTGAATCGGCGGAATATCAGCACGATTGGAAAGATCTGCACCGCCATCTGCCGATCACCAGCGAGGACGGGCGGGTAAACCTGATCCTGAAACCCCGGAAAATTGAGAAAAGAAATACCAGCGTGGGGTTTCTGGAGATGAGGGGGGTCAAGACATACGGTTATTTTACGGGGGAAATGGTGCTGGATGACGGCAGAATGGTGAAGATAAAGGAGACGGACAGATTATTTGGCTGGGCCGAGGAGTTCTACCAGAAGTGGTGACCGCGATCCAGGTTCGGTATCCGGGTTGCCCCATCATTCATATTTCATCCGGTTTCTCTGCCTTGAGGATAGATTCCCTCTTTTTTAGCATGGCCTGGTAATCAAAGTGGTAACTTCGGTTTCTGTATATCTCCCTGAATTTATTTCGGTATTTTCTGGTCTGAAAATATCTTTTCATGAAATTTGACAGGGGAAAGATCTGTTCGGAAGGATCGTAAACCTGCGGTTCCCCCGTTTTCTTGTTGATTATCGTCCCGGTAATGACGCCCCAGGATAGGTCGCCAAGTGAATATTTCTTGAGATCCCTGAGGATGGCCTGCAAGATTGCCTCATGGGCGGGGTTGAAAAAAAGAAATTTTTGCGTGTACATCACCGCGCCATGGAAATGATCCGGGACATCCATGAAACCGTCTTTATGCAGGTCCTTGCCCACCTGATACATGATCTTCATCATGTAGCGCAGGCTGCCCAGTCCGGGCCTGCTCTGGCCGGGGAGTTGCGGCCTGTCCGGTTCAAAGTTGCGGAGCGGATTCTGGGCCGATAGCCATTCGATAACGACCATGTTCAGAGGGATATGATCCACGCTATTTTCAAAAAAACGTTTTTCGGGCATGAATACCGATTCGGAAAGACGAAGATCGATGAGCGGGTTACCGGCATCTATCCGCTCATCGTAAACTTGCAGATGGTTGATCATGGCCTCATCCTTGAAGATCTTGACACGGACATGACCGAATCCCAGAAAATCGAGATGTTTGATCAGGCCCACTTTCTCTAACATGGCCAGGATATCACCGGCGGTAAACCTGTTCAGAAAGAGGCCATTGTCCTTCTCCCCCATGGCCGGGAGCCCCAGGCTATTTGCGGCTTCGGTAGCGGACACGATCCCGGTCGATATATCTTTTCTGTTGATCGGCCTGAAATATTTCAAACCTGCCAATTTGGTTGTTTTTCTCATCGCCATCTCCCCTGGATGTTTGTGAACAGGCCTTGCAGGAAAAATTTTGACCCTCTATTCGGTTACAATTATATCATGACCTGTTTCTCTTGCAGGGGAGAAAAAAAATCGTGGATTCTGTTGTGGTGCCATGTTGTGAATTCGATTGCCTGCGGTAGATGGAATTTTTCGGAAAACAGGGCCCGGCTATATTTCCAACCGGGCCCGGTAAGATTGTCGGGGTCTCCCTATAGCAGCATGACCCAGCGGTAGATAAATGGGAAAAATAATTTGATTCCCAGTACATAAGCAACCAGCAGGAATACGAGTATCCCCCATATCCAGCCGATACAGGCGATAAGCAGGGTGGCAATGATGGCCAGCCCCAGGCTACCGACGAATACCGCCAGCAGCAGCAGGATACAGGTGGTAACGGGGTGGACCTTTTTGTACCTTTCCGGGTCCAGCATGGTACCCCCACTGTAACCCTCGTAAAGCCATTTTGTCAGCATGTAAAGCAGTACGGGGATAAGGATCACTCCCATACCATAGAGGGTCAGAGCCACATCGGAAATAAGCCATGCTTTTGCGGCGGCTATCTGCTCACCGAAGTCTGTGGGCCAGCTGAGAAAATTGTCTCTGGTTGCCGAGAAAAAACGCTGGTAACCCATCCTGTCCCAACCGTTAACCAGGATGAAAAACATGAAAAAATATCCTAAAAATGGTTGGAGTGAGGCAAAATAAAACTTGCCGGCTTTGACCAATCTGTAAACCGACCAGAATCCGAAAATAAACATGAGTGGTATGGTTCCTACAAATAAAGCCACGATCCATGCCGGGATCGTCTCGTATGTTCCCACATGCATGGTCTCCCAGCTGGGGAAGCCCCACAGAAGATATGCTCCGCTGGGAACAAACAGAACGGCGATGTAAAGCAGGGATTTGACAAAATATAAATTTTCAAAAAGGCTGTTTCTTTTTCTTTGCGTCTCGTTTTTATCCTGGTCCGACTTTTCCCCCATTTTCTTCAGTTGACGGAAAGCAGACATGGAGAAACCTGCACCGAGGGCATATGCCCAAAAAACATCGACCTGAACCACAATCTCCGCCTCCTTTCATCTTTTATTTTTTAAACTTCCTTCGATTTGGATCGACTCCTGTCACGATCATTTCCTGGGATCCGGCCCCAGGCGCATCGTAAGCCAGTTGAACAGAAGCTGGGAATGGTTGACGAATTTGTAGGTATACGGATAGAAAACCCTGGGTCGGTTCTTCTTTACCGCCCGGTGAATCAACCGGGCGGTTTTTTGCGGATAACCCTTTGGTATGGAATCGGACCATATGTTGCCGTAAACTTCGGTCCGGCACTGGATTTCCAGGGGGGTGTCGATCGGCCCCAGATAAACAGTGGTAACACCAACGCCATGGCGCTTGACTTCCCCCCGCAGGATCTCCGAAGAAAACGCGAGCCCCGCTTTGGCAGCCCCATAGTAACAACAACCATGAATGGTGATCACCCCGGCCATACTGGAAATATTGACGATGTGGCCCTTTTTCCGCTCGATCATGCCCGGGAGCAGAAGGTTGATGATACGAAGTGGACTGAAAAGATCGATAGTCATGAGCCGCAAGCCTTCCTCCCACCCGGTCGCCGACATGGTCTGGATAAACATGATACCGGCGCAGTTGATAGCCACATCAATGGGCCCTTGCTCTTCTTCAATGCGGCGAATGACCGGTGGTACGGCATCGATGTCGGCCAGATCAAGCTTGTAAACACGAGCAGGTACCCCCAGTTGATCCATGACCTTGAGTGCACCGTTCCTGTCAATATCCACCAGGGAGAGTTGTGTCCCTTTATCCTTTGCATAACAGAAACAAAGTTCCTTTCCGATGCCGCTTGCTGCTCCGGTAATCATCACATGCATGACCTGTTACCCCTTTTTTGATACTGTTGACAATCACCCGTTCCCGGATGGTGGCTGGTTATGCCATGAAAATGATTGGCACCGGGTGAAATTATGCCATGATACAGGGTATTCTTGTGTTTTGAGAAATAGAATTAACGGGAAGGCGTATTTTAATTTTTACTGGAAGGAATGGTAAAATTTTTTCTGGCCATATCTCGGCAATCTGCAGGCTTGCTCTTCTGTCCCTGTTTTCTCTTTCCTGACAAATCGAAGACATGGCCTATCCTGCCAACTCTGAATTCGGCCATCGGTTTTTGCCCGGGGCGATAATGGCGGTAATGTCGGTGCCCATGATCGATACCGTGCCCTGCGTGGGTTTCATCAACCCGCCGATTATATTTAGCATGGTGGACTTACCCGAACCCGATTTCCCGAGCAAGGAGACATATTCCCCCTCTTCAAAATCAAGGGAGATGCCCTTGAGCCCCTCGAGGTGCTTTTTTAACCTTTTTGAAAACATGGTGAAGGTCTCCGATCGAAATCTGCTGAATGGGTCTCATATGTTCTCCCATGGGTGCCGTTGGCACTATTTTTTCTGACCATGGTTAAGTTTTATTTTCAGGATCAAAAAACCCTTAAAAACTGAAAAATTATTTTTTTTTGAGGAAGGAAAATGCAAAACAAAGAAGAATGGTAAATTGCGGTTAATTCATACAATGAATTGAATCGGATCGTTATTTTTTTTGGTGATTCATTTCCAGGATTTTAAGGGAGGGAGGGCAGATATTTTTTCGGTTCATATCGATCATTGTCCATCAGGACAGAAGAGCATGATTGACTAAAAAAGGAGTTGTTGGAAGATGGGAATTGAAAAAAACAAGAGCAAGTTGAGCCTTACAATCCTGGTAATCTTTGCCCTTTCCCTCCTGGCGCTTCCCGTATTCTCCCTGGGGACTGACGGGGCGCAGGATGATATGCCTGCGCTGAGCCAGGTTGAGGGCGATGTCTATGTATCCGCCGAGGACGGGGATGACGATGAGGGAGACGGGACTCCGGAAAACCCCTACGCGACCATCCAGAAAGGTGTCGATGAAGTCGATGAGGGAGGGGTTGTGCGTGTTCTGGCGGGTGAATATTTGGATTATGTGGAAATTGGCAAATCCGTGAGTATAATCGGGGACGGCTGGAAAAAAACAAACTTTACGTCCGACGAAGAAGAGCTCCCTACCATATGGATCGGAGATTTGCGGGAGGATAAGGGGGAAGAACCGCTCGCGGTATGGATCGAAGGCATGAACATTTCGGAAGGGTGTATGGGCATATTATCAGAAAATGTGGAGGATCTGAAAATCACGGTGCTGAACTGTCATCTGGAATACAACGATTGCGGAGCCATTCTGCTGACAGCCGAAAATAATATCGATGCCGATATCAGAGGCAACTACATCTATGGTAACAATTGTTGCACCGAAATTGTAGGCGGTGGCATCCGCATGGTCTGTTACGGCGAAGAGTTGGGCGGCGCCCAGTTGGCGGAAGACGGACTGGTTCCGAAAATCACGGCCGATATCCGGGATAACGTCATTGCCGGGAACGAAGGCGGCGGTATCCGTCTCGGTTGGTGGCGCGGTGACATCACAGATTCCCCCGGCGATATAACCGCCACCATCGAGGGCAACAGGATTTACAATAACGAGGGGGGTTCTCTGCGCGTCAAATCCTCCGGCGAGGTTGATGTGACGGTCACGAAGAACGATTTCCAGCTGACGGATTACGAACTGAATGCCGGCGGTGTCATCCGCATCGGTCAGGGTTCGGAAGACTATGACAACGATATTTCAGAGAAGGTCAAGGCCCGTGTATGCGGCAATGTGATCAACTGCGGAAAAGCTGGCGATGAAGTCGAAATCGGCGGCGTTATAAGGGTCAACGGCGATGAAATCGAGGCCGAGATCAGCGGGAACGAGATCACCGCCGGGTATGATGTGGGCGGATTGATCAGGGTGGGCCAGAGCGGAAAATATAGCGGTCTTGTGGCCACGAACGTTACCGCCGAGATCACCGACAACGTCATGGATCTTGATACTTATTCCCTGGGCGGAGGGATCAGGGTTTACGCCAAGGACGAGATCGACGCCATAGTTACCGGCAACAGGTTCGGGGGAGTCCCCTGGTACCAAGGTGGGGGCATCCGCATCGGCCACTTTGCCAATTACGGTGGATATAGCGAATTTGATTATCCACCTACCGAAACGGTTAAAGCCGTGGTCAGCGACAATCATCTGACTCACTTCGAGGGCGGCGGTATCCGCATCATCGCCTCCGAGGAGATCGAAGCCGAGGTGAACAATAACACCGTCAGCGAATGTTACGGCGGGGCGATCAGGGTCGGATGGTTCTGCTACGATCGGGAATGGGAAAACACGGAAGGTGATTTGACAGGTGTAACCCCCGTGGTATCGGCCGAAATCAGCGGCAACACGCTCACGGACAACCGCGCCGTGGGCATTCATCTGGAAGGTTCCGTATCTGTCAGCGGCACCATCTCCGGCAACAGGGTGCTGGGAACAATGGAATGCAATAGATACCGTTGGGGTGAGCCCGGTGATTACCGTTATGATAACCCAGGTATCTATGTCGGCAACGAGGACGCAGATGAGGTGGATGTAAGTATCAACAACAACGCGATCGTCGGCAATGTGACGGGATTGATCTGCGAGATCGACGAGTCCGCTGACCCACTCGATGCCACGCAAAACTGGTGGGGCAATGCATACGGGCCGTTTAATTTAAATCTCTCACTACCCGGCGAGATCGTGGGCGCGGGTATTTTCTTTGAGTTTGGTGATACTTGTTCCGGTAACCTCGATGTCAGCCCCTGGCTCCTGAGCGAACCCCCAGCCACCGAAACGCTTGTGACCGAGACGCTGTGGCTGGAGGAGGGAGATTCTGCCGGTATAGAAGGTTTGCTGTCGGTGAAAGCGGAGAAAGGTGAGGGAGGCATAACCTTTGCGCAGTATGGATCCAACCCTGCTCCTGTCCCTCCCATCGGTGAAATAGGGGGGTATTTTGACGTATATCACGAGGCGGATTTCCTGGAAGCCGGCGACATCGACAGCCTGTTCCTCAAGCTTTTCTACGACGATGAAGATCTGCCCGCAGGGGTAATGGAGGACAGAGTGACGCTTCTCTGGTGGAACGGTGAAAAGTGGGTGGCATGTTCGGAGAGCGGGATTGCCGTGGATATAACCCCTCAAAATGAAGCGGAAACGGGCAAACATGCATGGGCCAGGATCACCGCTTATACCACCCCCTCGATTGCCGATCTTCTGGTGGGAGGATTCACCATCGGCGAACCGGCCCTTTACGGTGATGTATACAGGGACGGGGAAGTGGATGTGCTGGATGCCATACTGATGTTGCGGAGTATCGTCGGGCTAGAAGAACTGAATGATATCCAGATGGCCCTTGCCCTGGTCAGCGGCAATGATATCCTCACGGTCAGGGATGTTATTCTGGTGCTGAGGCATGCCGTTGGCCTGATCGACAGGTTCCCGGTGGAGTGAAAACGGGTAAATTTTTTTCGGCGGCAGTGTAACGAGTTGCCGAAAAGAAAAGAGGGGCAGAACCGCTGCGCAAGAAATTGCGCGGCGGTTTCTCTTTTGCATTATTTCCATGTTGCCCGGGAGAACGGCCTCTACGTTGGGGTGTACGAGGAGGGGAATCTTCGGTCGCCCTGAAAAGCGGGGCTCCCTCAGAATGACAGTACTGGAAAAACAGTCGTGCGGAATGGCACAATACCGGGGAAGGAGTGCGGCGACCTCCCCCCCTGTCATTCCGAGCAAGCGGTCTTTGACAGGAACACTAACATAAAGTCATAAAAAACAATGATGTAGAAACGGTAACACCAGGGTAAAAGCATAGCGCCGCGAGGAATCTCGGGCAGGGTCAAACATTTTGCTTGATGATGGCGATGGTGATTCGTACTGCTCTGCTTCCAGCAGCAAGGTAAGTGGTATTGATAAAGGTTTCAGCGGCCGCCTGACGTTCCCGCTTTCTTGTTTTTATATGTTGGCTTGGCGACTGGGCCGTTCATGGGCCATAGCATGAAGAACGGTTCAGGGAGTGTGGGGTCGACCAGGGGATTCTTCGGTCGCCCCAAAAAGCAGGGCTCCCTCAGAATGACAGGTAATACACTGTCACATCACGTCGGCAGTCCCGTTTCGCTTCCTCGCC
>JAAYSV010000024.1 GCA_012518215.1 Bacillota bacterium | reverse complement strand
GAAACATGCCGTTACTGCAGGGAGGCTTCAGTTTCACCAGGGAAGCTATTAAAAGTTTGATAGATAAAAAAGTGTGTTAAAAATTACGGGGTTCTCTCTTTTTTCCTAAAGTAGGTTGACACCGTCGTTTTTTTGAAGGAATTTGTATAATATTGTGGAATTAAGCCATAATGAGATTGTTACGGGGTTGCTCCGCTTTCTAAACCTACTTGTTCATAAACTATAAATTATTGGGTGGTTAAAGATGAATTATTGGACTGGGGCTTCGCCTCCCCAGGAAGCGAATTTGTCCAAAATATCCGAATCTATTAACATGCGTGATGATTTTCAGAGATGGCTATTTGAAGGCAATACAGTAAAATATACCCCGGAAGTTGTTTTGAGCTGTATCGACAAAATATCGAAATATGCTGTCCGTAAAAAAATTGCGGTTGATGACCTTTGGAAATACACAAGTCACGATGTTTTTGAGCCAGTCTACAATAAATTGGTCAAATCAATATTGCTCCGCATTTTTGACAGAAATACGTATGGGGTATTCATAATTGCCGGCAATTTATACTTGAGTTTTTTGAAAGAGAAGCCATTAATCCATAAGGATGAAACTAACAATAATGCAGTAAAAGAAAAAGAAGAGGAATCGATTGTTGTGCCTGATTCTTTACCAAAAGATCAAATTGATCCCGAGGCAGTAATTGCGTGGTTAGTTACGCAGCCCAATGCTAATGGCGCTTTGTATTTAGAAAATGTGGTACGTCAATATATGTGGGCACTCCGCTCGACGCCTGCGAAACTAGAAACTTCCTTATTGCCGGATTCTGTGAATATTTTTACTTGCCGTACGCCGGAGGCACTTAATGCCTACTGGGATATATTTAAGGCAGCTCCAAACTATAAGCAGGTGAATAGACGCACTTCTGGTGGTTTTTCTGCCGGTATGAGTTGTCTGTTGAGATACTTGCAATATTTAACGGGAGAGGGTTTAGTCGCAAATAGCCCAACCAAAGAACAACCTCGCCCTGTCGAAATAGAATCTACGATGCAGAAAAGGCATAAGCTTGACCCAGTGGTCGTTGAACAATGCAAGGATGTTTTATCGGCATACTTTTCAAACGGATACAGATTAAATTCGCCGATTGAAATGGTGCGTTTCCGATCTTTTGCTAAAGAATTCTTGGATGAGGAATTACCCACCTCGGATGAGATGTTGAAAAGTTATATTTCAGCTTGCGGGATGACCTTTGATGGTAAGGTATATGTTGTATCAATGCAGACAAAAGAAAGAATCAAGAAAAGTGTCGAGGATTATTTTGCCAAAGGTGCACAAGTAATATTTTTTGCCGAATTCTACGCCAGGAATGAGAACTGGCTGCTTGAAGCAAATATAGTTTCCGAGGAGATGCTAAATACTATTCTTCATAGCTTGTTCCCGAATCTTTCATATACCCTGACCTATTTCGGCTATACGGATGCCTCTGTTCCTGTTGCCCTGGAAAAAGAAATTCTTCGTGTTTGGGGGGAAGATGTAACGCTGGCCTATGCGCAACTTGCCGAAAGGTTAAAGTACATACCCCTTGATAGGATAAAATATGCCCTTGCCCAGAATGGTAACTTCATCTGGTGTAGCTTAGAAACCTACTCGCACGTCAGCCGGATTGACATCAGAGATGAGGAACGGGAAGCCATTTGTAAAAAAGCTCAACTAGAATGTGATGCCAAAGGTTATGTTCCTATTGCCAACTTGCCTTGTGGGGAAATCAAGGAACGTAATTACGAATTGACAGACACGGCAGTTCAAAATGCGATTTACCGTATATGCCTGTCTGACATGTTCGAAAAAAAGGGAAAAATTATCACACGTATAGGCAGTGTCTTTGATGTAATGAGCATAATGAAAAAATACTGCAAAACTATTGATAGATGCTCGTTGAGTGACCTCTTGAATCTTGAAAGAGAAATGACAGGTGAGGTTCACCGTTGGACAGCAATGGAGGCAGGCAATACCTTTCTAGTTCGCATCGACAAGAACACTTACGTGGCAGACAGGTATGTTCATTTCAACGCCGAGGTGATAGATGAGGCAATTGGGTTGTTTGTTAAGAGTGATTATCTTCCACTTAAATCTTTCACGACCTTTGGAGCTTTTCCAGACTGCGGACAAACTTGGAATTTATTCCTACTTGAAAGTTATTGTCGCCGCTTCAGCAGGAAGTTTCGGTTTGATACCCTATCGGTCAACTCACGAAATGCAGGAGCAGTCATTCGCAGAACCTGTATTCTTAACTACACGGATATTATGACCGATGCCGTGGCGAATGCCGATGTTGCCTTAAATCAAATCGAAGTGGGTAAATTTTTGTTTGAAAGCGGCTATACGGGCAGAAGCACGAATGCCAAAATTGGCGAAATCATTAACCATGCAAGAGGCTTACGGGAAAGGACAGTTTGAAGGTGTACTCATATACCTACGACAAAAAAACGGGGGGAATACTTCTTAATTTCTCGCCGACCGGTTTCTCTAAAGAGCCCCGCCCAGTTTATGCGACGGAATTAGATGTGCTGGGCTTTAATAAATATTGGAATTACGACAAGCAAACTGACTGTCCCTATATGTGGGCGGAGGCAAATAACTACTATTACCGTGGGGTGCATGTTGCAAAACTTAAAGGAGGCAATGTCTACACCGCACCTGAAATCATAATTCCTAATGGCAAGGATGGCAAACCTGTAATGCCCGAGCCAAAAGACATGTCGCTTCGCCCTATTGATATAAAGGCAATGGTGGATGCAAACAGAGATATGCTAGCAATCATTGAGCAGACAACGATAAAAAAAATTTTAGCTATTTATACCAAATACAAAGGCAAGCTTGATTGTTTTCATGTAGCTTTTTCGGGCGGAAAGGATAGTTGTGTTTTGCTTGATCTTGTTAAGAAGGCTTTGCCCAAAGGTAGTTTTGTGGTGGTATTCGGCGACACGGGTATGGAATTTCCCGACACCTACGAAGTTGTCAATGAAATAAAGCAACAATGTTTTGAGGAAAAAATACCGTTTTACATTGCCAAATCGCATTTAAATCCAAAAGATTCATGGGAATTGTTTGGACCCCCATCGCGTGTTCTTCGTTGGTGCTGTTACGTGCATAAAACCACCCCTCAAACATTGAAGATGAGAAAAGTTATGGGTAAAGACGATTACACAGGTTTGGCTTTTGTTGGTGTCCGTGCACATGAAAGTAATTCCCGTGGTGAATATAAATATTTTAATAAAGGCAAGAAGATAAGAGGGCAGTTAAGCCACAATTCGATACTTGAATGGACGTCTGCGGAAGTATGGCTTTATATATATAAAAATGATGTTATGATTAATGAAGCGTATAAGAAAGGCAGCGCAAGGGTCGGCTGTATTTGTTGCCCAATGGGTGGAGGCAAAGCAAGTTTTATTGAACAGTCGAATTACCCAAAGGAAATAGAGGTTTTTTTATCATGCATCCGGAGTAGCAATGCAAGAAAAACCATAACCGCGGATAATTATGTTACTAATGGTGGCTGGAACGCCAGAAGAAATGGGCTATTCCTTACAATTGACAAGCCAGTTTACTCTGAGACTGTAAAAAATGGTGAAATAATAATTAAAATATTTTCTCCTAAAACGGACTGGAAAGAGTGGATAAAAACACTTGGTGATTTGTCTAATGATGGTGATGTTTTTACCATTAATTTCAAAGGCCAAACCTTTCGTTTTTTTTGCAGGTCAATCAAGAAGGGTTATGAAGTAAGGCTAGATGAAAAGGTTGTAAAAAAAAATCCTCAATTTGGCAAGTTGTTCCGATATGTATTTCGTAAAGCTACTTATTGTCTTAGATGCAAAACGTGTCAGGCAATGTGCAAATTTGGAAGTCTTAGCTTTGAGGGCAGTTTAAAAATTGTTGATTGCAAACACTGTTTTGAATGTCACTCAATGAACGCGGGTTGTTTGGCATACGATTCGCTGAAAATTCCGAAAGGAGATGGGGCTGAGATGAAATCAATTAACTGTTTCAGTAACCATGCGCCAAAAACTGAATGGTTTAATAATTTTTTCGAATACCAGCAAGACTTCCTTGAAGAAAATTCATTGGGTCCTGCCCAAAAGACTAAATTCAAACGTTTTCTCAAGGATGCTGAACTTATATTTAAAGAAGAAGTGACTTCATTCGCCAAGATGGGTGCTTCAATGGGCTGGAATACCGATTCATTTTTGGCATTAATGCTTATAAATCTTGTTGCTAACAATCCGCAAATTGCGTGGTATACAAGGGTCATGGATATAGATCGCCCGTACAAACGTAATGAGATTAGAGACATGCTAATTGCTGTTGGGCAAAGTAAGGATAATATTTCAAGTATTATTAATGCCTATAAGCGCCTGGCTGAAACACCCCTCGGCACAAGTTTGCGTTGGGGCTATGTTACTGACGAGGGCGACTTCACACGTACAAAATGTTTTGTTAGTGATCCATGTGTTGTGCTGTATGGTTTGTTCAAGTTTGCCGAAAAGTGTAATGACTATAAGGAGTTCACACTAGCCACGCTCCTTAATGACAGTATCGATCGCGATGGCATCAGCCCAACACGTATTTTCGGTTTAGATCGTGACGAAATGATACCGATACTCCTGGGGCTTTCGGCGAAGTACCCCGAATTTATTAGCGCATCATTCACGCATGACCTTGAAAAAATAACACTTGATAGGGACAAGTCGTCCCAAGATGTACTGGATTTATTCAGGAGGGATATAGTATATGGCTAACAAAAACAAATACCGTGAATATTTTGACATTAACGAAAGCTATTTTCCCTGCATCGATGAAGCAGCGATCGATGCAGGTGCACCATGGGATAATACCTACCCGCATAAGACATTCATCACTTTACTAACTGAAATGGAGCGTGCTTTAGCGCGTCAAAATAATGGTAAAACACTATGGATTGAAGGTGCTTACGGAACAGGGAAATCGCAATGTGCTTATGCTTTGCGAAAAATTCTTGAAGTTCCAGAAGAAGAACTACGTGATTATTGGGGTAAATATGAACCACTTGAAAAGAAAACAGACCTGCTTGAAAAACTTGTTGGTCATAAGAAAAAAGGTATTGTAGTGGCTTATCGATATGCCTCTGGTGGCATTATGACACCAAAAGAACTTTTTTTTGCAATACAAGAAAGCGTAAAATCTGCTCTTGAACATAATAATGTAAAAGACCATGGTGAATATACGGTTAAAGAAAGTATCATTGCATGGCTAGAAGACCCCGACCATAAGCTGATGTTCGATAGTTTATTGCAGAATCCTAATAAGGAATGGAGGGGGTTGTTCGCACAATCAACTACCGATGAAATCCTGGTTTCACTCCGAAAGGAAAAAGAAGTAAAAAGCCTAGTGGATAATATTTTCCGGCTTGCCGAGTCTGAAGGGATAACAGCTCTTACAATTAATTCGGACAGACTTATCCGTTGGCTTTCTGATATTATTGACCGTAATAATATAAGGCTTGTTCTTATATGGGACGAATTTTCTGATTACTTTAGGTACAACCGCGAAAGTTTGTCTGAGTTCCAAAAAATCGTTGCTTTAGTTCAAAATAAGCCTTTTTATTTTATCGTAGTGACGCATGAGCCACAGCAGATATATGTGGCAGAAATTGATAGAGGCAATCAGGTAAAAGTAAGCGACCGCTTTGTTTCAATACCTATCGACTTGCCTGACAACATTGCTTTTGATCTTATCGGTCATGCTTTTAATGTAAAATCCGCCGCCAAACAACAGTGGGATAATCTTGCCGATGACTTCAATAGCCGCGTTATAAATTCCCGTTCAAAGGTGATGGAGGCTGCGAAGATAGACAATCAGCAAGTGATGAAGGATATTATGCCTCTTCATCCAATGGCAGCATTACTCTTGAAAAACATAGCCTCTTCTTTTAAATCGAACCAGAGAAGCGTGTTCGATTTTATCAAATCTTCGAATAATGACGATGTAAAGGCTTTCCAATGGTTTATTGAGAATACCGGTCCCTTTGATAATCACCCGCTTCTTACGGTGGATATGCTCTGGAACTTCTTCTACGAAAAAGGCAGGGATAATCTCACCCCTGATATCCGGCTGATACTGGACACATTTCCACAGCAACAGAACCTGCGCGAAGATGAAAAAGCTGTCCTGAAAGCTATTTTAATTATGCAGGCAGTCGACCAGCGTTTGGGTGGAACGATTGACCTTTTTAAAGCGACTGAACAGAACCTGAGCTATGTTTTTGAAGGTATTCCCGACTTGGAGGGAACAAGATCTGCCAATCTTGCTAAGGGTTTGAAAGATAAGGGCATTCTAATCACCCATCCGATTAGCGGGGATCGTAAAATTTACACTGCGGCTGTACTTGCAGGTGATCAAGCTAAAATTGACAAATTCAAGGAAGAAGTAAGAAACTCCAGCATAACTTCGAAACTTGTTGCAGAGGGTGGCCTTTCTACTGTTTTGTCGCTTTCACCAGCCTTGCGTCTCCGTTTTGAGTCAGAAAAGGAAACTGGCAAAATCATACCGGTTACAATTTCCGATTTCACCCGCACAATTAACGGTCTCCGCGATAGGGACCATAAAGGATGGAAATCTTATGCTGTTATTGCTTTTGCTAAGGACGATGCGGAAACGGTTGCTTTCCGCAAAACTATTAAAGCTGCGGTTGCCGACAAGCAATACGAAAACATCATATTTATTGATGCACTTTCCACGCCGCTTGGTGCGGAGTCATTTGAAGAGTATGTAGATTTTTCTGCGATGGCAAGGTATTACCAGGGCAATAATAACATAACGTCGAGGGAGAATGAGGACAAAGCGAAGCGTGTTTTGGACCAAGACTGGAAAAATCGTATTTACAATGGTCAGTTAATTGTTTATACCTATGATAATCAGGAAGGCAGAAAATTAGGCAACGCGCAAGACGTAGCCAGTGTTCTCCAAACCATCATTACAACAAAATTTCCGTATACTTTCGACTTTGCAAAGAATCTTACTGAAAGCCAATTTAAAATGACATCCATGAAACAATCAGCAAAGTGTGGCCTGACTCAGAATACGAAAGGCGTTGTTGTAGGTCTTGAAAAACGCATTCTTCCGGATGTCTGGAAGGTTAATAAATATTGGGAAAATCCGGTAAAAGCTTCTTTGCCTATTTCTAAAATTAAGGTTGATATTGACAAAATTATTAAAGATGCTTTTGAGAGTGAGGGGCAGATTTCAATAGGCGAAATCTATGATTTTCTTGAGGAAACCTACGGTTTTGCCCCTTGCAATCTCTCTTCTTTTATTACAGGTTTCCTTTTGAAAGAATACGGAGGTGAGCCGTTCCGCTATAGTGATTCTTCTGGTGGGCATGGGGAGATGACACAGGATAAACTAGCGGAGATGATTGGAAACTATATTGGAAAATCTCCGAAAGCGACCTATATCGTAAAGATGACTCCCGAGGAAATGGCGTTTTATGAAGTAACCGAAAAGGCATGGGATATAGCTCCAAATTCTTGTTTATCCGCAGGACAGGCAGCTATAGCTGTGTCTCAAAAAATGCGCGAACTAAGCCTACCGGTCTGGTGCCTTGAAGAAATAGATACAGCCGGAATTTTTGATGTGGTCCAGTATTACATTGAGCTTGTTCAAAAGGAAGGTAGTGAGGCGCATCAAAAGGCTGTAAAAATCGGGAAAATTGCATCTGCGAAACCTACCCTTGCCGACAGCCTTTTTGACTTGTTCACAAGAGAAAAATGTCAGGAAGGGATGCGTGAATTCTTAAAAATATTCGAAGGCGGTAAAGTTATGGAGGTTGCTGAAACAATCGGTGCGGAAAACAATGTGCTAACTGATATTCGACGTATATTTGAAGTAAAGCATTCCTGTTTTTGGGATAAAAATACTGGCATGGATGAAATCCGCAAGCTCTTGACTGAATACAACGTGGTCAAGGAGAGCAACGCAATCTTGAATACGATGGCGAATTCTTTAGAAGGGGCATACAGTGAGTGGCGTGTGCGGTTGGGGTTTATTAGTATCTCATGCGAAGCATTGCAAGCAAGGCATCCTGCATTGGTAAGAGTCCTCGAAATACTACTAAAAATTTATAAGAAAGAAGATATCCTACCTGAACAGTTAAATTTGTTTTATTCAGAATTAGAGGCACATAGAATGGAAATCAGGGAAATGCTTAACTATGAAAGGCGCATTTTCGCTGAGGTGTATGAGCCATATCTCGAAGACTTGAGTGATGATGATATCACCGATATAAAAAGCAAACTGCCAACAGGTTTGTTTATGTTTTCAAATACCGATTGCAACATCAAAGTCAAAGAAGCCGTTGAGGTGTTTCGCAAAAACCAGTTGAAGATACAGCTTTTCAATTTATGGAAATCTAAAACCGGAACCAAGAATCCGCGTGAATGGTCAAACCGTTACAGGACACCAATTCTATGTTGTATTACCGAGGCAGAGTTTGAAAACGCAAAGAAAGCGTTTGAAACACTAAACAGGAACTGGGGAACGGATGCCGAAATCAAAGCCGCTCTCGCATTTCTTGAAACTGCAGCGCTTTTTGATGTGCTTTCAGACGAAGACAAGCGAAATGCTGCTTTTAAGCGTGACATTATTGGCGAATATTCAATATTGCTTCCTGACCTTGATAATGTCCGTTTTGCCCTTGAACGCCTTTCTATCGACACTTATGATTGGCGCGGCAATCCTAGTGTTAAGGGTAAAGTTAAGCAACTTGCTGAAGCTGAGTATAATGCCGGTGGCAGTAACAAGGTTCTTTCGATAATTGATCAGATGGGCGATGCACAGTTGAAGCACTATCTTAAGCAGCTCGTCAAAAACAGGATAATGGTCGGTATTGAAATACTGATGAATGGGGGCAGGCAATAGAATGCGAATTGACTTAGTAAAGCAATACCTCGCATCTTCTGACAAAACACCATATTTCCTATTTATTAACGACGGGCAGTATAAAAAAGCAATGGATGAATTAGCAGCTTTGGGGCTTGCAATAGTACAAACAAGCAGTTTCTGCAATAGCGAAGACAAAAAGCCTGATATCGATAAGCTATTGACCCATATCAAGATGTCGGATGCAAGTGCAAAGGGAAAAGGGCTTGTAGTAACGGGGCTAGGTGAATATCTTGCACTTTGCGGAAACGACGAAGCAAATAAAATTCTTTTACGCCTCAAAAACTATAATTTAGGTGCTGCAAAAGTCGTGTTACTTCTTCGGGGGCTTGCCACGCAGATTGACAAATTGCGTGCTGACTTGCGCTTTGACGGCCGTATGTACAGTGTTGTAGAACGGGCGGAGTGCGATTTAACGGTTACTCTTGTTGCACCATCTATTGGATTGCCGGCTTTGGTGGGTTTTAAAGCGTTGCTTAAAGAGCTTGAGGCTGGAAAATGTGGCAATATAGTAGCAAGTACATTCGTTAATCTTGAAAAGTCATTATTCACGCTATATCACATTAATAACGCATACGAAGGAATTAAATATTTTTCCAAGAATTTTGCTTTACCATGTTCCTGCGGGAATGATGTGCAATGGGCAAATTTGCTAACAGAACTTAACCAAAGTAATGGATCACTCGATAAGGTTTTTGAAAAATATGATTTTAGGGATACCTTAGATTCTAGCTTCTATGGCCAGATTTCAGGAGGAGAATACCGTAACTGGCTCTATTTTGTTTTTCTGAAAAGTAAAGCTGAATTTGTGCATAATAAATACCTTCGCTTTGTGTTAAACAAAACGAACCATTTTGATGACTTTGCATGTAATGTTCTCGATGCAATAATTGAAATACCCCATACGGATGAAAACTTTTCTACTTTCTATCAGGAGCGTAAAGTGCTGATCGAAAAATTTCCCGAGCCAGAAATCGCTAATTTTGTGGTAAATAATCGGCGAATCCCGTCAGAAAGCATCTATAAATTAACGGACGGCACAAGGGTTGAGCGTGAAGAAATTATCGCTTGGCTTTCAAAATATCGCTTGGTACCAGAACCAGAAATCAAGGACATTTATCCCTTATTGGCGGATTACATGAAGAAGTATGTTTTCAAATGTCCTGAACTTGCGGAATTGCTAACCAATTATTTTGAGGCTTACAAAAGACAGAAGCTATTCAATGTACTTGAGTCGGAGTTTTTGGCCAAGGTTGACGAACTTGCCCATTCACGGAAGTTTAATCAGTTGCCTACACGGAATGTGATTTTGGATGATGTAGACAGGAGCGATACTTTTCTTTATTGGCTTGATGCGTTTGGTGTTGAATACTTAGGCTTAATCGAAGCTTTAGTTGAAAAGCTTGGTTTGTCGATTAAAGTAAATATTGTTCGAGCTGAACTACCAACTATAACGGATTTCAACAAAGACTTCTTTATTGATTGGGAGGGTCACAAAGAGAAAAACGATGAATTAGATCATACTAAGCATAATGACAAGGGCGGTTATAATTTTATTAATAATGAATTGCCTATCCACCTTGCCAAAGAATTGGATATAATTGCTGAAATGATTAATAAGGCGGCTACTGAATTAGCGCTACGGCATTATAAACGCTTCCTAATTGTTAGTGACCACGGTGCTTCACGGCTTGCTGTTTTACGGCGCAAAGAGGAAAAATATGATACTGGAACTACTGGCGAACGTTCGGGCCGTTGCTGTAAGTTGTTTCACCCCTATGATCTTCCATTCGCGGCAGAGGAAAATGGATATCTTGTGCTTGCAGACTATGGAAGATTCAAAGGTGGCCGTGCGGCGAACGTCGAAGTTCATGGTGGTGCATCATTAGAAGAAGTTGTTGTTCCGGTTATTGAATTATCTTTAAAAAACAGCGACATAACGGTCAAACTTGTTGATGATTTTGTGACCGTGGATTTCCGCACCGGCGCTGAGATCAAATTATTCTTTAACTCATTTGTTGAGGATGTTTCTATTATCTTGAATGGGAAACAATATTTGGCTACACAAACAGATACAAACCACTATACGGTAAAGATACCTGATTTAAAGCGGGCGGGCAACTATCCTGCCGATGTTTATATTGGCGATAATTTAGTTGGAAAAATTACTATTATTGCACAAGGTAAGAGTGGTAGGATTAACGACGATTTTGATGACTTGTTTTAGGAGGTGCGAATGATGATTGAAAAACTCAGAAATTGTTTTGACGAGATGGTCGTATATAAAGATCTTAAGAAGAGTAACTTTTTCTCCGCTCTAAGCCTGCCTTCATTCATGCGCGACTGGCTCTTAAAGAAATTCGAAGATGAAAACGGTAATTTTAACCAAGACGAATTGCTTGATTTTGTACGGATTTACCTACCGCGTAAGGATGATTGGACAGCGATTAAAAATCAGGTCGTAATCGAACATGAGCGAGTGAAATTCCTTGCCAAAGTGTCGGTTGATATAGATATAAGGACAGGTGGGATATCGTTTGCGTTGCCTGATTTTGGGCTGACGAGCAAGGACACCATCATAGAGGACCACGTGTGGCAAACATGTAAGGATGATTTGGTGCACGGGTGCGAGACTTGGGGAATGGTCGAAATCGGCTATCGCCCTCCTGATGACTACGATACAGGATATTACAAAGATAAATCAAGGGGAGCGAACAGAGGTAAAATAAAGCTAACGGCCTTTAAAACTTTTTGTCCCTACACCATTGATATAGACTATTATAAGGAAGTACGATGCCAGTTCACTACGGCAGAATGGTTGGATGTCCTGCTTGGAGCGGTGGACTATAACGCAAGTGGTTACCTGGGTGACGAAGAAAAGAAACTTACGATGTTAACCCGCTTGCTACCATTTGTAGAAAAAAGACTGAATCTCATTGAACTTGCACCCAAAGGAACCGGTAAATCATATCTTTTTGGTCGTGTTAGCCGCTTCGGATGGCTTTCAAGCGGTGGTATTTTAAGCCGTGCAAAAATGTTTTATGACCAGAACAAGCGTACCGAGGGTTTGGTTTCCGGAAACGATTTTATAGTGCTTGATGAAGTGCAGACCATTTCATTCACGAATGTGGACGAAATGCGGGCTGCTTTAAAAGGCTATCTTGAATCAGGAGTCTTTACTGTTGGTAACTATGAGGGAACCGCTGATGCGGGAGTTGTCCTCTGTGGCAATATTAAAAAGGAAACGATGGACGAGGATGGTTATGGCAATATGTTTGAGGAATTGCCACCTGTATTCCACGAATCGGCTTTGATTGAACGGTTTCACGGTTTTATCAAAGGATGGAACATTCCCCGAATGAACGATGACCTTAAAATTGCGGGGTGGGCGTTAAATTCTGAATATTTTTGTTCAATTATGCATGAATTGCGTGATGATATGAGCTACCGTGCCGTAGTGGATGATCTTATTGAAGTTCCTGAAGCGGCGGATACCCGTGATACTGAAGCGGTTAAGCGAATTGCTACGGCTTATCTGAAATTATTATTCCCGCAGGTTCGTAGCGCGGACGACATAACCGCCCGTGAATTTAAGCGCTATTGCCTTGATAGGGCGCGAAAAATGAGAGATACGATCAGGTACCAGCTAGGGATACTTGATGTGGAGTATCGGGGGAAAGACATTCCTGCGCTCACTGTCAAGCCTGACCCTAAAGGGAAAAGAAATAACGTGGAAGATGCTTTAAATAAATCTTTAGAAAATGATTAATTTGAGATTGTTAAGAAAAAAGATTTCGCGATTGGGATCAAAAAAAGTTCCAGCGCCTTATTTTTGATTGGAATAGAAATGAAAGAATGCAGGTTTTATTCCCATGTCGCCGACAGCTTGCGTATGATCTTCTTTTCAGCTTCCGGGATGGTCTGTAACGACGGGCTGTTACCCCGGGTGGCGGTAATGCGGTGCAGGGCTTTTTTCATTTTTCCGGCCATGCGTGATGCTTTTTCTGCCCATTATTGTTCCCGGACAATTGTTGACCGGAAGATCGGGGCGGGACGATATCGTTTATTTTCAGGATGCGGTCCACGCGAAAAGTGCGCTGGGCTTTTCTCATGTGACAGTACCCCCTCATGCCCAGAAATGACTTCCCCATGTATTCCATATCACCCACAAAACTGGGGGTGATGGTGCGCTGTGATTTTTCGTCTTCGGACTTGAGGTAGGATATTTCCAGGGAAGATTCGTTCTCTATCGCCTGCTCGATCAGTCGGACTTTTTCGTCGATGGGTATCTCTTTTTCCGATTTCCGGTACTGTAGATTGGTGATGAATTTTATGACTTTCCAGTCGATCCAGACATCTGTTTCCTTGATCTTTCTCTTCAGGTATATCCCGTCAAGACTCCGGCAGCGGGAGAGAGCCACATAAAGCTGCCCGGGTGCAAATGTACCCTTGCCCAGGTCGATGGCGATGTGGTCAAATGTTTTGCCCTGGCTCTTGTGGATAGTTATCGCCCAGGCAAGCCTCATGGGATATTGTGTGAAGGTTCCCAGTGTTTCCGAAGCCACGGTTCTTCTCTTCCTGTCCCAGTAATAACGGGTAATGCCCCACGTGTAGGGCTCCACTGTATGGTTGCTGCCATCGAGGAGCCTGACCTCCAGGGCATCCCTCTTTATCCCGGTAATCGTGCCGATGGTTCCGTTGATCCAGCGCCCCTTGCTGTCATTGTTCAGCAGCATCACCTGAGCTCCCTTTTTTAATTGAAGAACATCGGCGGCGGGATAATATTTTTCCTCCACCTCGCCGGCGATCTTTGCCGGGAAAATGTGGGCCCTGCCTTGCAGGCGATTCAGCTCGGTTTCGTTTCTCTTTTCAGCCATGGCATTGGTGGTCGTCAGGTATATAACGCCTTCGGGCAGCATACGGTTGTCGTCAAAGGTCTTTCTGTTGATTTCCTGCAGATCATCCGCGGTGATCGTTTTATTGCGGATTCGGTTCAGGAATTCGATGAAGGAGGGGTCGGTCTGACGGTAGATCTTTTCCAGTTCCAGCAGCGCGAAATCCATCTCATGGAAAGCTCTGGCATCAAAAAAGTATTCGCTTTCGTAGTAATCCCTGAAAATCTGTTTCTCCTGTCCGGTAACAACCGGCGGGATCTGGTAAAGATCACCGACAAAAATCATCTGTATGCCGCCGCAGGGTGCCCCCCTATTTTTGCCGTGGATCCGCAGGAACTGGTCCACGCAATCCAGGAGGTCCGAACGCACCATGGAGATCTCATCGATAACTATGGCATCCAGATTTTTGAAGATCGAAGATGATTTTTTCCCGGCGCCATCCTTGACTTTTTCCACGGTTATATCGGGCCTGAAACCGAAGAAGGAATGAATGGTCTGGCCGGCTATGTTTACCGCTGCCACTCCGGTGGGGGCCAGGACCACTATTTTTTTGTGTGTGATGGAACGGAAGTAGGCCAGGAGAGTCGATTTTCCGGTGCCTGCCCGCCCGGTGATAAAGATATTTTTATCGGTTTCCTCCATCATTCGCAGAGCTTCCGCAAATTGTGTGTTTATCTCGATTTCCATGGGCACCGGTGCGGCCTCCTTCGTGATGGTAGATGATACAGTTGGTTTACTTTCTGGAAAGGGAAGTTGTTGCCGGTAACGGGTGGGGGCTTCCGCATCATCGCCCTTGCCCCGCCTGCAGGCTGCTTGCATTCTTCCACTGATTTATTAGACAAAAGTATATTTTTACCCTCTATTTACAGATTCAAGTGATTGTTTTTGTTGTATTTGCAGGGGAGTGTTCCCACAAAACACCGCTTGCCCCGAATGACAACGTGAAAACCCCACGCTGCCGGAGAAAGAAAAGCTGCCGGAGAAAGAAAAAATACTACCTGTCATTGTTGTGGAAGTAAATGAACTCCGGCATAAATATGCACCCGGAAGAAATAATTTCCGTTTATCGTGGTGTGGTCAACGCGTGAAAATTGAGAGGGAGCCGCAGGCGACCGAAGAATCCCCCGGTCTTACCCACTTGCTATTGGCATGAACCGGTTCCTGTTTCCCCCCGCATCGATATGTTGGCGCGTTATGGGCTTCTTCTGCAACGAAGGGTCATCAGGAGCAATGATCAAGAATATCAATTAATTGGTGGACCTGTCGGCCCGGCAATCCTGTCAGCATCAATTGCCGGTTTAACGGCGGAAAGAAGGTTCTGTTTTTGTGACAAACCCTGTGGAGCGGTTAACGGATGCCGAGGAGAAGATCCGTGACAGAATGTTGAAACCCCTCTTCGATCTGCTGATTCCCCCCTGGATCAACCCGAATCATATCACCGGCTTGCGTCTGGTCCTGGTTGCTTCGGCCATTATCATTTACATGTTCCATCTTTCATTGACGTTGCAGATCTATATCTTGAGCGCGGCGGCACTGACAGATCTGATCGATGGCCCGCTGGCACGGCTGCGAGGCCTTTCTTCACGCGGGGGGGCTTATCTGGATCAGATAGCGGACTGGTTCCTCGGGGCCTGGGCCGGAATTCTTCTGCTCACCACTGGCCTGCTGCCTTCGGTGGTGATCATGCTGATGGTTGTGCCGCAGATCGGGGTTTTCGCCACGGACCGCATCCGCGCCTCGCGTCTTGAAAATACCGAAAACAAGGCTTTGACCATCTTCATGGGTGCGGCCAATTTCAGGCCGACGACGATCGCCCGTCTGCAATTCGTTACCGTGTTGCTGGGTTTCATGTTTCTTCTTCTTGGCAAGGTGACGGACACAACTGCCTGTTACCGCATCGGCATGGTGAGTCTCTACCTGGAGATCCTGCTGGTCTGGCTGCTTCTCCTTCATGGAATCATCAGGGTGGTGAAAAAAGAACAGTGAGAAAACGGGGGCAGGGCATTCCCCCTCCAGCCAGGAATGGATTGCTGCTCATCGATTGTTGCCATCGTTCCCGATCCGGCAATGTGTGTCCTTGCTTCGCAACAATGATGCACCATTTTCATCGGTGTCCGGTCCCGCCATTCCAAAAACAGGATTGGACCGGGAAGTATAGAATAGATAGATAAGTGCATATTTTCTGGAATCAAAAGGGATGAGGGCGAAGGGCTAGTAGAAAGATGTAAGGAAACAGGGGAAAGGGTGAAGATGGATATGGATTATCGGAAACAGATTGCGCGCGCTGCATCCTTGATCAGAAGTATTGATGGTTTTTTCGGTTTGACCGGGGCGGGGCTCTCCACGGAGAGCGGTATCCCCGATTTCCGGACACCGGGCAAGGGGATCTGGGAGAAGGTTGACCCGATCAAGACTTCCACGGTGGATGTTCTGCAAAATGACCCGCGGCTCTTTTACGAGGTGGGTTTCACACGTTTTGCCAGTATCACCATGGCCGAACCGAATCAGGGACATCATGCTCTGGCCAGGATGGAGGAGATGGGCTTTCTCAAGGGGCTGGTGACACAAAATATCGATGGTCTGCATGTGAAGGCCGGTTCACGCAATGTCTGGGAAGTACACGGCCACCTGCGCACCGGTTTCTGCCAGGACTGCAAAAAGAAATATCCTTTCGAGGAAATGGTTCACCAGGTAGAATTGAAGCGGATACCACCTGTTTGCCATGAATGTTCCGGTGTTCTGCGTCCGGATGTGGTCCTCTTTGGCGATCCCATGCCGCCGCTGTTCTTTGAAGCGGAGAAAGTATTGCGCCAGGATTGTGATCTGATGTTGGTGGCTGGCAGCAGCCTCGTGGTTTACCCGGTGGCGTCTTTGCCCCGGTTGGCGAAACAGCTGATCATCATCAACCTGACACCCACGGAATATGACCGTTTTGCTGCAGTTGTCATCCGCGAAAAATGCGGCAAGGCGTTGCATGACCTGGCCGAAGAGCTGGCCGGGGATTGAAAAGAGCATGCCCATCCTCATTTCAATGTGTCCGGGGACGAAGAACCATCGGCCGGGCAGGCGGATTGCAACTCCCGGCGGTCTGTTCGAGAGGCCGCTTTGTTTATTACATATAACCGTTTGATAACCATATGCTCGTTTTACTTTTATCATGGTTGATCGGTATTATGGAGCCGACGTCATAATCAATTTTCTCGTTTTTCCCGTTTTTGTACAGATAAAGATCTCCCTTGTAGCCAGTGGGGCTGTAATCTTTCAGATACAACAGTTCCCTCTTCGGTGTCAGATCGAAGGCATAAACATCATCGGCAATTCTTTCGGTTTTGCCTTGTTTGTATATTTTCAGGGTCCCCCTGCCCGTTTCTTCGGACACCTGATCCCAATCGGTGATATATATCATTTCGTCGGAATCTTCGATGTATCTGGTATTAGTGCAATCCACGTCATGATCTATTTTTTCCTGGTCAATATAAAGATCGCAACCATACGGGGTCTTGACGTTTTTGAAGTAGATGAATTTGCCTGTTTCCGTGAAATATCCCCAATGGCTACTAACATCGCTATCATACAATTCGGGGGCCTGCACCGTGTTGCCGGAGATGGACATTTTGTACAGATCCCCGTGGTAATCATGTTCTGGCATATTATCTATGAACATTATTGTTTTGCCATTCCCGTCGATGTGGAAATCCTGCGCCGAATTCTGTTCGATCACGGTTGTTGTTCCCCCGATGGCAACCAACTGGTCGGATGACGAATAGAACGACTCCTCGATCAGCTCATTTACATCATAACGGGTGACGATTTCGGATAGTTTTACCCTGGTGAATGTCGATTGGTCATAGGTTCTGAAGGCAATTATGGGGCGATCATCGGAAACAGTAAAAGTAGAAAGGTAAGTGGCATCCAATCTATAGTACGAGCGAAAGAAGAAGGAATCCGTGATGACTTTCTCCTCGGAACCATCATAATAGCAAAGGGGATGGATTGATATTTCCGATGAATATGTGGCCAATTCTTCCCGCAGTTCATCACGTTCAAGCTTCTGATAGTAAGCATCGTCATCGTCGTCCCACCAGAACGATTCAAGATCTATCAGGTTGTCGTCGGAGGCTTTCATATCATCGTGAACAAAATCCATCAGGTCTATCGGGGCTGCATTTTTCAAATAATATATCTCCTCGGTGTCGTAAAATCTGATTATCGAATGGACATCGGAAGCAATTTTCTCCCGACCTTTTCCTGCAATATCCCTGTAGAGGGAATCGTCCTTGATATAATAAACGGTTTCGAAATCGTCTGTAACATAAAAATTGAAAGCTTCCAGGCCTGAACCCTCGCCCTGAACTCTTGCATCTGCCGTGATTTTTTTTCTGTCCTCGCCATCGCTTTCAAGGTATATGCTGTCATTGCTCATGTATGCGATCTTTTTACCATCATCCGAAACATGAAAATAGGATATGTTGTTACCGATCTTCCTGTTTTTATTCTCTTTCAGATGGTATTGATAAAGAACACCCTCCTCGCTTTTCAGGTAAGTAACGATATCCCCGGCGTCATTGATCGTGTAGAAGTAAACTTCGGAATCGATTTTCACTGTATCCTGATCCGGCTTGTCAAGGTAGCAGTAGTAGAGAGGAAGGCCGTAATCGGGAAGGCCATCATTTTTATCGGGGAAAAACAGTTTTTTGCCATCCCTGCTGACGGTACAGTAGTTGCCAAGAATGTAATCGTTACCAAGATATTCAGATAAATTGTCAGGAAAAAAATTGGTGGTAATTTGCCGTGGCTCGATTCCGGGCACTTCTGTATAGTAGATTTCATCGTCCTTGATATAGAGGGCGTAATTGGAAGTAATCTTTTCTTTTTTCCCTGATGATACGGAAGTGATAAGACCATCGCCCATGATCGAGATCAGGATATAGGCGACTGCAGACAGGGCAACGAGGGCAATTCCTCCCCAGAGGAGCCACCTGGAAAGGGTCTTTTTTCCAGACCCGGCGGGGCTGCCAGGTATAGCTTGGCTTTCGGATCTGGCGGGACTTTCGGATCCGGCAGGACTTTCAGATCTGGCGGGACTTTCGGGCCTGGCTTGGCTTTCGGATATTTCAGGTTGTCCGGGAATTTCAGATTGTCCGGGAATTTCAGGTTGTTCAGCTTTTTCAGGTTTTGCGGGTTTGCTTTCCGCCTGTGTCGAGGCTCCGCAATTCTGGCAGAAAAAGAACTCCGCCTCAACTTTCGCACCGCAACTGCGGCAGACGATTGTTTTTTTAATTTCAGCTCCGCAACTGCCACAGAATCTGGCATCTTCAGCAAGTTGTTTGTTGCATTCGGGGCAAGTGGCCATTTTTATCCACCTTTCATAAAATATTCCAGCATCTGTCACCTGATCATAATTTAACCTGTAAATATCCGGGTGTCAATAAATGATCAGAATCCGGTCTGCCTGTTATCCCTTTTGCTATGTGGTGAATCATGAAAGGGGAAGGAAGGAAGTTCCGGAAAAATGGACTGCATCGCCAGTCTTTTTTACTCCAGTTCCATAATCTGATATTGCATCCTTCATGCAATTCAAACATGATTAACGGCGCACAATCTTGCAGTTACGGCCCCTGTTTTACAAACCAACTTCTGCAGTTCACAAAATTTACCTTGCAAAATCTGCAAAATGGCATGGCCCGGGAGGGGGGCATACGAATGATCGGGGTGTGATTGACATATTATTGGGCTGTATGATAAAATTTTAACATCAAATGCTAGTTGTATCCCCAAAGGAGGACGAGTCGTAAATGCCAAAAAATGTATCAGTGGAAGAGCTAAAAGCAAAGGCAAAAGAGCTAAGAATCAATATCCTTAAAACAGCTAAATTTGCCGGAAGTGGGCATTTTGGTGGTTCGTTGAGTAGTGCAGATATTCTGACGGCTTTGTATTACAAGTTTTTGAATGTCGATCCGGGAAAGCCGTCCATGCCTGAACGGGATAAATTCATTCTCAGCAAAGGGCATGCGGCGCTTGCCTATGTTCCCTGTTTGGCCATGAAAGGATTTGTGCCCATGGAATCTCTTGAATCATTCAATCATTACGAGTCGGCCTACGGGATGCACCCCGATGCCAATAAAATCGAGGGTTGCGATGCCTCCACGGGGTCCCTGGGCCACGGGCTATCATTGGGAGTGGGCATGGCGCTCGGTGACAGATATCAGAATCTGGACACCAAGGTGGTTGTCCTCATGGGCGATGGCGAGCAGAACGAGGGAAGCATCTGGGAAGCTGCCATGGCTGCAAGCCATTTCAAGTTGAACAACCTGATAGCCATCGTTGACAAGAATAGATTTTGTATCGACGGCTGCACCGATGATATCATGTCGATCGAGCCGTTGGGCAAGAAATACGAAGCTTTCGGCTTCAAAGTTATCGAATGCAACGGCAACGACATGGCCGAGGTAGACAGGGCTCTTGAGGAAGCGTGGGCGGAAACGGAGAAGCCCGTGTGCATAGTGGCCAATACACAAAAAGGATTCGGCGTGAAGAGATTCCAGGGAACGGTGGAATGGCATTACGGTGCCATGGATATCGAAATGTTCAATGAAGCTCTGGCCGATGTTGAATCTTTATAAGATCTTTCAGGACAAGGAGGATATGATCGATGGGTAAAGACGTTGGAACCGTATGGACCGTCCATGATGCAAACAAGATGACTTCGAGAGAGATCTACGGGCGTGTGCTTGCAGACCTGGGCGAAAGAAACGAGAAAATAGTGGGGCTGACCGCCGATCTGGCGAAATCAACAAATATCGGAATATTCGGAGAGAAATATCCGGACAGGATGTTCAACGTGGGGGTCGCCGAACAGAATATGTTCGGGATCGCTGCGGGGTTGGCCAAGACCGGGTTGATACCATTTGCATCAACTTTTGCCACTTTTGCTTCGCTGCGTGCTGCCGAGCAGGTAAGAACCGATATTGCCTATCAGAATCTACCCGTGAAAATCATTGCCACTCATAGCGGGGTCAGTTTCGGAACTGCCGGAACCACACACCATGCCACCGAGGACCTGGCGGTCCTTCGTTCATTTGCAAACATGACCGTCGTCGTGCCTGCCGACGGATGGGAGACTGCGAAAGCGGTCCGTGCCTGTATCGATATACCAGGGCCGTTCTACATGAGGGTCGGCAGGGGGTTCGAGCCCCCCTTGCATGAAAACGAGGACTTCGATTTTGAAATCGGAAAAGCAATGACGGTGAGGGATGGATCCGATATTACGGTCATCGCCTGCGGCACTCCCGTTCTTCAGGCCAAGGAAGCCTCGAAAGAACTGGAACACGACGGAATTTCCGTAAGAGTGATAAACATGCACACCATCAAACCGATCGACAAGGATGCGATTGTAAAAGCATTGATGGAAACCAGAAGGATATTGACTGTGGAAGAGCACAATGTTATCGGCGGTTTGGGGGATGCAGTTGCTTCAGTGATTGCAGAGAGTGGAAAAGCCTGCGCTTTCACCAAGGTGGGGATTCCGGATGAGTACAGCGTTATCGGATATCCGGAGGACCTGTACGCGAGATACAAGCTGGACGCGACAGGAATTGCAGAAACCATCAGGGAACTGCTAGGAAAAGAAATCGAAGCTGACGAAGACTGGACTGATGAGGACTGACCTTGAAGGCTGGCCGATCAGGACAGACGAAGATCGATAAAGGAGGCAGAAGATGAACAAAGCTACTGCGCAGGACATATTGGCGGCGCGTTTGTTTCTTCGTGCAGCTTTCCCGGCGATGAATATCCCTCTGACAGAGGACCCCAATTTCGTAAAAAAATTCAAAAATCTGAATGTCGTTGTGGAGTTCAAGGCCGAGGACGATGAGAATCCTCTCGCTGCACATATGGTTTTTTTAACCGAAGAAAAGGCGAACAAGATAGCTGAGGGCAGACGTTTCAAGGTATACGAAGGGGTCTACACCGGCGCTTTCGGCAACCTGAAAGTGATCAAAATGCATTTCAAGAGCATCAAGAGTATGCTCGGCGTGTTCAAGGGCAACACACCGCTGGATATGATGGGTATTGTACCTTCCGTATTGAAGAACATGTTCAAGAGAGGTTTCTTCAGTTTTCTCTTCCTGATGCTGTCGTTGATGAAAATGATGCCCGATTTTGTTCCGGGTGCCGATGAACCATTTGAACAGTACCTGAAGGTGAAGATGTCTCTGTACATGATAACCACGGCGATGTCCGTTGCCACGAAATCCGGCTATGCACCCATGGTCAAATGGACCGAGAAGCAGACGGACAGGATCTACCAGTTCAAGGTCGGCCCCACCATTGCCAACGGGAAAGAAATATATCCGGAAATGGGCGCATATCTGAGGGTGAAATTTGGCAAGACCAAGGCGGGGAGGGGGATTTACGAAAGGAAGAGTCCTTTCGTATTGCTGAGCTTTCCTGATCCGAACGGATGCATTGCTGTTCTGGGTGGCAAGCCCTTTGTCCAGGCCGTCGTCGATGGCAACGTGGAAATAATCGGTGCCGGCGATAGCTATGCGATCACCTTCAACGACAGGATGATGGATATTCAGGATATGCTGATTCCGTCCAAATTTGTAAAACACTGATTCCGGGCGGCGGGTTATTGCAGCAAAGAGAAATAATTGATCGAGCAAGGTAGATGACGGATTGGACAGATAACAAAATATAAAAGCACCCGTTTTTTTGGGTGCTTTTTTGATTGGGCCTGCCCGGGGCGGGAAAGGGGCGTTGATGGATGGGCGGGAGGATTGGAAAAGGATGCAACTGCCCGGGGTGGCGGCTTGATTATTTGCCAAACGGTATGATCCGGCCACCGGGAATGGGCTGGTTGGGGAAAGGGGCAGATGAGGTGGGCTCGATGGAGTTCGGGGAAAAGGATTCCGTGGATATAGACCTGCAAAATTATACTGTCTGTTCTTTGCACAATCAATCATGAATCCTGCTCCGTTATGCAAAATAGTTCAATGGAAGGAAATTATTGACCTTTAATAGAATATTTTGTTACTGACCCGAGGGGCGGGTGATTTGATCGATGTTGAAGCGGACTGCCTGCATGATTATGAAGGACTGGATCCGGCTGGGGCCGGGATTTGACTTTCAATCGAACATGAGTATGGCCAGGTTTTGCTGGGTGGGGCAGACGGAAAGGACAAAATTATGTTGAGAGGAGTAACTGCCATGCAGCATGATGATCACGGTATAAGAAAAGAAAGGGTTTGTCCGTACTGTACGGCAACGGTACCGCTTGATGCAACCGAATGCACATACTGCCGTTCGCCGTTGCCGGAACTGGAAATCTGCAAAAATGAAATGGTACAGGGATACAGCCATGATGGGCGCTTCGAGGAAATAAAAAGCCCGGTGATGCAAACTGATTCCGGGGAGAAAATCAAGAAATGGTTTGTCGGGATAGCCCTTGCCGTGATCTTTCTTTCGGTCGGCAGCTATATGGTTTACACCGATTATTTGAAAACAAAAGAGAGGGCGTCTTCCCCGGAACCGAAAGCGGCGGAAAGAGTTACCGAAGTTGATCAAGGGGATATCGATGCGGCAGATGCCTTTCTTGCAGAAGAAGATGGTGCCCCCTCCGCTATCGTTCCCCATCGGGACGACCGACTGATAGCGGCGGATTTTATCGGTTCTTCCAGGCACAAAGTCGTCCAGGCGCTGGGGGAACCCGATCTGGAGGAGCTTTTCGAGGGTTCCGTGGCCATGCATTATCCGGATCACCTTATCACTTTTTACTGCAACCTGTACAGCCAGCGCAAGGAAGTGGTTGCTTTTGATATGTTCAGCGGCTGCAAGTTGATACTGTTCGCTGAACAGGATTTTCTAGGAAAAACGATGAGCGAGGCGAAAGAAGAATTTGGCCCGCCGGAGTACGAAGGGGTCTGTGACAAGTACGGGGAGCCGCTGCTGCTATACAGCATCGAAAAAAACGACATGGTGATCAATATATTCTGTTACACTGTAGGCTCGGACCTGATAGATGAAGTGCACGTGCGCACAAAATACCCGGCCGACGAGTACAAAGATTACTATTAAGATTTCCGGCTATCCCCGGTAATGGGCAGTGGGCGGACTTCTTCCATAATAGTTGCTAGAAAAGAAAAATTTCCCGAACGGTGTGTAACAATATAAAGGCATTAAAAATTAAACTACATGGAAATGCTGTTCCGCTATCCCAATCCCTTCTCCCGCCTGTTTTATTATGTATAGCAATTGTAAAATGGCCCTGTTTGATAATAAATTTGTTTTCGGGAAGAACCCAAGCCAGGCAAAACAGAATTGGGATCGCCGGATTATGAAACGGTTTCCGGAATAACCGGAAAACATTTATTGATTTGCCATACAAAAAAGAGGGCTTCTACCTTGAAATATTTTGTTCCACCAATGGCGTGAATGTCTTTATTCAAGGCTTCTGCAGGATATAGTACATATATTTTCTTTTCCCGCTGGCATAGGCATTGTAGGTAATACTGTCCACACAGCCTGCAAAATCCTTTATCAGATAATTGATAAAGCATGGCAGTTTGATATTTTTTATCAAGCCTTGCCTTCGTTCGGTGTCCTCTGTTAAAGAATCTACTATCTGATTGGAAATATCCTGTTCATATAGCTGGTTGAACCCGATTTTTTCAAAAGTATCCTGGAAGATATTTGTTTCAGATGTTTTTCTGAAATCGGCAAATAGAAAATGTCCGTTTGGTTTCAGTACCCTCTTGACCTCTGCAACGAAATTATGAAAATTGGGATAGCAATGGGAGCTTTCTATATTGACAACGGCGTCTAGACTTGAATCCGAAAAAGGAATTGCCTCCGCATCACCGCAAATGAAAGAAAGATTTTCTATGTCCTTGTAACGTTTTGTGCAAAATTGCGTAGCTATGGGGGATATATCCATGCCCCTTATTTTTTTGGGTTTCAAGTAGCGTGCAATATATGAAGCCCCACCGCCCCTGCCGCTTCCCACTTCCAAAACATCAAGGTCTTTTAAAATCAGGGTGCCGGCTCCTGTGGCCACATGATCATACAATTGAAGGGGGAACCTTTCGGCTTCATCCGTCACATCGAGTTCCAAGTTTTTATCGGCAGCAAATCCATAATTCATACAGACAAATTCATCCGAGCCAATTCTGGAAAATTGATTTATAGTATCATAATAGTTTTCGTATATATGCTTGGAAGATTTTATTTTCAACAAAGCACGTAATTTCATGCCGGCACCATATCTGATTAAATTAAAAACAAGCATTTGTTTGTTCAATGCAATCCACTCTCTGTCAATATAATGAATGTTTTTACCTGAATCAGAGTACTCTTAAAATTGCACAATGTCAAGCTCCCCCGTGGTCACGATGGTTGACAGCTCCCCCGTGGTCACGATGGTTGACAGTGATTCACATGCGATAATGTCTCATCAGAAGACAAGGGAAAATGTCCCGGTTTTTTAAAGTTACCTCGTATTGATTTTATTAAAACGAGGTGAATCTGATGAGGAAGGTTTAGCTAAATATGACGGAAGAATTCAGGTATGTCGTGATCAAGAAACTTGTCGAGACCAAGGGCAACAAATTAGTGCTGCGCTTAAGCTGGGATGTACTCGACGCACCGTCAACCGTATGGTTCGGGGATACATAAAAGAAGGAAGAATATGTTTGAATCGGCAGTAAAATGTTTGCCAGCAAAAGGAAATGGCATGTGATGTAAAGAATAATAAATGGTGGGCCATGAATCACAACTTGATTTCACAATCTCCTGGATGTGCCCGATTTTGAACAGGGAGGAACTGTGATGAACGAGGGGAACCGCGATGAATCTACTATTTTAAAGGAACTGGTTGACGAATGGGATGCCATGCCATCCGAGAGTGAGGAGGAGCAAAAGGCTGCTGACGAGTTTTATTGGAAAAAAATACTGCCTTGTTCTATCCGCGTCTTTGTGGGGAAAGAAAAACAAAAGCTTGCAGGAAGATACCGCGGAATGATACTAACCGTGGGACAATCTCCTGAACCACTCATATTCTCCATCAATGCGATTGAACCTGAACGGGTGCTTTTTCTGTATACGAAGGAAACAAAAAAACAGCTCGATGTCATTTATAAATATACGGGCGATATAGTGCCATTTTCAGGGGTAGAGAAACGCCTGATTGGGAAACCTTATGCCCTGGCCATATATGATGAAGTGGTGGATGCCTGGAAACGCTGGGGAAATCCACAAAATGTGGCAGTTGACATTACTGGTGGCACGAAGTCCATGACCGGCGGGCTGGCCATGGTAGGAGCCCTGTTATCTTTTCAGCTACTCTATGTTAACAATGACAATTACTGCAATGTAAAAAGGAGGCCGATTCCCGGTTCGGAATATCTTGAATTGCTGCAAAATCCCTATGAAGCTTATGGTTGTATTCAGGAGATGGAAGCAAATCAACTGATGTCCCGGCAGGATTATCATGGTGCGTTGCTCCTCTTCGAGGAGCTCAAGGAGAAAGCACCCGACCCGCGTCGTTATGAGATTTTGTACCATATTGCTTCCGGCTACGAAGCCTGGGATCTTCTGGATTTCAAAACTGCGGGGAATAACCTTACGGATGCAGCAGCGAAAGCTCGCCGCTACAGGGGTGTCAGCTTTCTCAACGAGGAGGAACTGATCGTCATTGAAAAGCATGGCAGGCTCCTTTGTGAGTTGGCGGATTTGATACCATCGGGCCCCGGAAACACTACCTTGCCACTTCTTCAGAATAAAGAAGCCGTGATCATGCTCATAAATGTTCTTTACGGCAATGCACTCCGGCGGGAAAAATGGGGCAAGTGGGACACGGCTTCCCTGTATCTTTACCGCATCCTGGAAGTTATGGAGCAGAGACGTTTTGCAATCCATGGCGTGGATACAGCCAAACCGGATTACGATGAATTATATTCCAGCCTCGGAAAGCAGAACTTCAATGGTTTGCCCTTGAATGGCCCCGGACTGGATGATTTCCAGAAGCGTCTGATCGAGGCAGTAAATCGTGAAAGAAAGACTCTTGATTTTTTCCCCACATCTGAATTGCCTACGCCGATCAGCCTTTTTAATGGTTATATTCTCCTCAATGCTATCAATGATCGGTTTTCATTGAAGGCGTACAACGAGGGGAGAAACAAAAATAATACCATAAGCCTTTCCAGATTGAACCAGCAATTGAATAATCGCAACTACAGTATTCTGGCACACGGGATTTCCTTTGTCACGCAAAGGGATTACAAAATATTCAAAAACATGGTTGAAGGTCTGCTGCAATTTTTCTGCGATGTTGAGGGCATTGACAATTTCTCATGTGAAAGGATTGCCTTGAAGCTGGGAAACAGCCATCCCGAAGGAGTGAATAATGGACGGTCGGTTTCGGAAACAGCCATCCCGGAGGAGTGAATAATGGACGGTCGGTTACTGTAATATGAATGTTCCAGAAATCAAGAAAGCGTTGGAGGTATTGTCGGGTTTTCCCGGTGTATTCTTTGTCGGCGGCGGATTGCGCGATCTTTTGACAGGCCGTTTTTCACATGACATGGACCTTGTTGTTGAAGGCGCAGAAAAAGCAGCTCTCGCTGTGGCTAAAAGTGTGGATGGCACTCTGGTCAGATGGGGCGACAAGGACAGGGGGGTATGTTTTCGCTTCGTGTTCCCTCGCAAAAGCACCATGGCCGCCGAAGGGAGGACAGGGGGCAATACGTCCCGGCAGGCCTGGCTCGATATCACGGAGCTGGAGGGCGACATTGTCGAAGATCTGGGAAGGAGAGATTTCACGGTCAACGCCCTGGCCGTTCCCCTTGAAGAAATATTACCGGTTCTTGCCCGCAATAAACCGGCCAGGGACTGCGTGGAAGAAATGGTCATCGACCCTTTTGGCGGCCTGGCTGATCTGAAGAGGGGCATTTTGAGGGAAGTTTCCGGCTCCATTTTTTTGGATGACCCTCTGAGGTTGTGGAGGGTATGGAGATTCTCCGCTCAGCTGGGATTCTTACCCGCCGAAAACTTGAAACAGTTGGTTTCAAAAAATGCTCATCTGTGTAGAAAAGTAGCGGGTGAAAGAACCCGGGCCGAGATTTTCTGCCTGCTGGCGCAACCCGACGCAGGCACCTGGCTGCTGGAAGCGGGAAAATATGGTCTGGTAGAAAATCAGTTTCCGCAGATGATTCCCATGATCGACTGCATACAGGGGGGGTATCACCATCAGGACGTATGGGGTCACAGTTTTCAGGTTGTTCTGGAGTTGGACAATTTGATCGAACGGGTAAATGATTTTTTTCCTGATGATGATGCGCTGTTTGGCGATTGGCTTTCCCGGGGCAACAATTTGCCTGTTTTGAAACTGGCGGCATTACTTCATGATATCGGGAAACCGCTGGTTCGCGAAATTGATGATAAAAACAGGGTCAGGTTTTTTGATCACGAGAGGGCCGGTCTTGGGTTGATCAAAGAAATTGCCGGTGAGCTGAAATTGTCCGCCAGGGACAAAGCTTTGTTGCTGTTTCTGGTGAAAAGACATTTTCAGATACAGGATATTGTTGAACGGTCCAGCAGCAAGACGCAGGAAAAGTTCTGGCGTGAACACGGGGAGGATACTGCCGGACTGTTTCTGCTGGGTTGTGCCGATTTGCTTTCCAAAAAGGGCGAAAGGTTATCGGAAGGCAGGGTTAAAGAGGTGTTGTCTGTCAGGGCTCCTGCGTTTTTAAAGAAATGGAGGGAGAGGGTGAGTCCCCGGTTCGAAGAGCCATCATTGCTGGATGGATGGGATATCATGGCCCGTTTCGGTTTGCCGGCCAGCGAGCTGGTTGGTTATTTGAAAGATAGTGTGCGTGAAGCACAGTTGGACGGCAAAATATCTACCCGCCGGGAAGCGTTTGATCTTGCCAAAAAATTGTTGTACGACAAGTTGGGGTCAGGCGCTGATAGCAATTTTTTACAATGAATCCATTTGAACATTGAACGTATCTTTTCGGGGCTGAACACCGTGAAATGCCGCTGAATACGGAATGGACAGTAAATGACCATGTTAACCTGTTAATATATATATATCAGTAATCAGCTAGATATTTTGGATCAGAAAAGAGGTGACGGACCGATGAAGGATTTTATCCCTAGCCCCACACGTCTGCTGTTGTGCAAAAATTGTAACCACCGCTTCTTCATTCATGAAAAAAAGATAATATACATCTGCCCCAGGTGCAAGAGCACCAGGGTTGTTGACGACAACATATTGAAGAAGTAGTTTCTGTGTCGAAGGTTTGAAATTTGTCCTGGGAGGGGTGCCCCTTGCCTTCAGGCTGTCATTCATGGGGTGCCGCCAGCAAAAATATGCACCCGGAAGAAATAATTTCCGTTTATCGTGGTGCGGGTAACGCGTGAAAATTCGGAGGGAGCAGCGGTTTTTGCCGCGACCGAAGAATCCCCCAATCTATACCCATCCCTTCAAATAATTACCGCAACAGGTACAAATAGCATTGTCATCAATCAAAACTGAACATATTATAAAAAATGTAGGCAAAAGTGACATTTTTATGATATTATTATCATGGTTATGGTTGTGTTTGTATGAATAATAGAATTATGTCCCCTATTTTACTGGAGCGGAGAGCTATCAGGCCATCATGGGCAATCAAGGCCTTGACAGCAGATGGGAAGCTCTGTTCTATCCTTGAAATCTTGGTTTGGTAAAAAAAACATCAAGAGGTGATTGACAACATGAAAAATGGGATGGTTCGATCGTCTTCATCAGAAGAGGTCATTGCAGGCCAGACGGGCGGGAGATTCATTCCATAATTGGCAAAAAACTGTCTTCTCTCGGTTTCGGGCGGGAATTTATTGCTGTATTATTTAAAACTGGATACAGGAAATAACAAGAAAATTTTATCAGTTGGTATAAAGGAGGGTGACTTGTCTTGAAAAAAAATTATATGTTGCTGTTATTGCTGGTAATGCTGCTGGCGTTGTCCGGAACCGGGGAAGCTTTTGAGCGGGGCTTCACTACCGGGTGGCTTCTTGGCGGCGATGATGGGCCGTGGGAAGAGGCGTCATCGGGTGAGATAGTGGAACAGGGCCAGCCCGAATTGCAAGAAAGGGGTTTCGAAGTGTCTGACGGGAGTGTGGGTTGGGAAGTTGTAACTTCCCATACCTTCGAGATCCGGGAATGGAAGCTGTTTTATAACTCCGGTTTGGGGCAGGAGGAATCTCACGAGGTAGGTTTTGATCTGGAAGTGACTCTTAAAGATGGCGGTTATTTCCTTGTAGCGACGGATGATGCTCCCGTACCGAGCGGAAGCGTGGAACATCATATTTTTATGGGATACGGGGCTGTCCCCAACTGGGAAATCAAGAACATCATACGCCCTGCAGGTTTGGATTACGTTCCCAGTGAGTATATCGGCACCGGGACTGCAAGGGTAAAATACAAACATCATATCTATGTGTCTGTTGAAGTAGAGGTTAGCTTCTATGAAAATGAGATAATGAAAGTTGGCCTGATAACCCGCGATGAAGCGGGCAACGAGGCGGATGAACGGAATTTGCATCTCCATGAAATTTTGGGAAAAGATCCCTTCATTCACGATATACGGGTGGATTTCGAATGCTATGGCGATGAGGATGATCCCGGTAAATCTGTGCCCCGTGCAGGGCAGGAAAGCCGCATATTCTTCAGGTGGGTGACTGCTCATGGCTATGGTCATACTGTAACCTGGTATATGGCCAATGGTTTGTGGGAAAGGAGCAATGTGGAAGGAGAAACACTTTTTACGGGACGGGGAAATGGTGCAACGTTTGAACTGTCCCCGATCAGGGTTCCCGCCCCGGCATTGTTTGCACGGATTATCCCGCAGCATGGCGATTATCATCCCTTTTTTAAAGATAAGTATTTTACTTATGACGACCTTGGAAATTTCGAAGGCAGCATAAAGGTCAACGTGGTTACGCCCGATGGCGATCCGCTTCCCGATATGCGAGTTCAGTTCTGGGGTGGAGCAAATCTGGGACACCTTTCTGAAAAAACAACGGATAAAAACGGCGAGCTGGAAATAAACTATCCTCCCGGAACGGACGGTACGGATTCGGTTTCACTGGAGATGACGGTATTTCCATTAATGGATCTGTATTGGTACCTGACACAGGTTGTGGATAACCCCTCGCGTATTGTCGTTGATCACAAAGCCCCCCTGTTTGTTTCACCTTATGTATTTGTAAAACAAAAATATCCATCGGACAAGAAATTGCAGGGCGTTGGTATCGAGGTTTATGATTCCAAAAATCCCGATGTAGTTATCAACCAATCTCCGCCTTCAGGCTACCGGCGGTATGCTAATGATACCTATGCAGGTGTGGGAAACTATACCAACAATGAAGTGGTCATACAGGGTAAACACCGGGCCTATATCCAGATAAATCCTGCTGATTTATTGCCCCCCAAACGCTTGGCTGTCAGGGCCGTAATGAAGGATACTGATCGGGGGCGGCGCGAATCAAGGGTGATTCTTGGAACTTGCGAGGATAGAGGTTCGGGCAGCAGTGGGAACGAATATGTACCGCATGAACTTTACAAGGCACGCAAGGAATTCAATTTTATTTTTGTCCCTTTGCAAGTGGGCGCCTGGGAATCCTCCGCCATTTCTTACCCGGCATCCACCATAATGAGGCAGGAGGAATTTATCCGCAAGGTATTCCCGGCTCCCATCAGTTTTAGCAAGGCGCTTCCCTTCCATGTGGCCCGGGCGAACGGGTGGCTCTGGGGCAAGGAATCGCATGACAGTTATCTGCGTCGCATATTCCGCACGCTGAACCGCATACAAAAATCTGGTCACGCTGGCGGGGCAGATCTTGTTGTGGGCCTGACCCCGCCGGGTTTTCTGGGAGCATCCGGCCTGCAGCAGGCCGGTACTTTCGGCCTGAACTGGGAATTCCTCGGGGCGGCACACGGTGCGGTGCTCCTTGATCCCGGTGAGGCGCTTGCACATCATACCTTGCATGAATTCCTCCATACGCTGGGTTTGAAGGATGTATACCCCAAAAATGAAGTGCCGCCGCTCTCCGCCAATGGTCATGACGGAAAGGGTCCCATCAACAATCTACTCCGCGATGGAAAATATATTACGCCTTTTTGTGAGGCCATAATGTATGATCATACCCATTTTCCCTGGCCCACGGGGCAGGAATACACAAAACTGCTCGAATATGCCACGCAACCCGTCACAGGAACAGGAGCTGAATTGTTACTGGCGGAGGAGGATACCGATGTTCTTCTTCTTTCCGGAGAGGTGGTGGGAGCCATCGACAAAATAGAAAGTGTTTTTCTGGATCCGGTGCTTCCGTACAGGGGTGCGGTGGACAGGGGCGTGGATATGGGCAGTAACTCCTACATGTTGCAGCTGGTCGATAGCCAGGGAGAAGTTCTGGACCATGGGTTCTTCGAAACCTTTAAATACGAAGGCAGAACTTTTGCTCCTTTCCAGTTGAGTTTTCCCCGTCGTGACGACATAGCAGCCATAGAAATTGGCCACCTTGTTACCCACCCTACCGAAGGCGAGATGATGCACGTTTGGAAACGTTATGAATTTTCCGAGTCTGCACCGCAAGTTACCATAACTGCTCCAACGGGCGGGGGGACGCTATCCGGGGAATTCCAGATCTCATGGAGGGCAACGCATGAGGCCGGGGCTCCCCTTTCTTCCACATTGATGGCCAGCGGTGATGGTGGCCAGAACTGGCGTCTCATCGCCATGGATATAGCACATGAAGGACCCGGAAATTTCTCCCGGACTGTAAATGCCAACGAACTTCCTGCCGGGGAAGAGTACAAATTCAAGGTGGTTGTCAGCGACGGCCTGCGTTTTGCCGAGAAGATCACCGCAGAAACTTACAAGGTGGAGGGTTACAGGACCTCACCGGCACTGGAAATGCCGGATGATATAACGGTCAGTGTTACCGAAGGAATGCATGATGCATCGGCGGTTATTCCCATGCGCAACATCGGCAGTGAAAAACTGGTGGTGGAATTTGACACCGAGGCGGGGGTGCCGGATTGGGTTTCCCCCGATTCCGGGGAAATAGCCATCTGGCCCGGTGAGAAGCATGTGGAAATAGTGCCGCTGGATTTGCCCACGGAAGCACCCGAGGGACCCCTGGTGTGCAACCTGAATGTCAAAACCAATGATCCCGAAAAGACTTCTGCCGTGGTCAGATTGACGGTCGATTTTGTGGAGGAAGCCGCGGCGCCGGGGTTGGCTTCTTGCCTGACGGATCCATCCGGCCTTCTGGATGGGGGAGATTGGCCAGTGGATACGCCTTTCGTCATTGTTGCCTATGCCGACGGCGCTCGGCGGGGACTTGATGCCGTGGTTTCTGTTGAATCGATTCCGGATGGTGAAATGGTAGCCGAGGCAATACCGATGGAACCCTACCCTCATATACCCGGTTCCTATATTTTGAGCTGGAATCCTGCTGAAAACGATATAGAAGCAGGCGATTACGGAGTGCGCATTCATCTCAGCGATCCGGTCACTGAGCTGGAAAGAGAAGTTGACGGTTACGATTTTTCTTTCAGTTTGTATGTGCCCAACTGCGTTCCCTCTTTTCAGGAACCGGAAGAGTATGAAAGCGATCGGGAGGTGAATAGGGGAGAGACCATCTCCATTCCCTTCCAGGCGGAGGATCCCGATGGCGATCTGCTGGATTTTACACTGGACAGTCCCCTTTGCGAACATGGCCTCGAGCTGGTCATGGATGAGGGCGGCAACAACAGCGGCAATATTGTCTGGACGGCCAACCAGGAAGGGGAGTTTGATATATATCTTACCGCAAAGGACCCATATAACGCCTGGGCGGAAGCCAAGTTCCGCCTGGTTGTCAAGCCACCAAACAAGGTAAGACTGGAAATCTTTATCTGGAAAAGCGAGTCCGGCGGGATGTATGGCGATGAGGTGGGCACGGTGGAACTCGGTTGGCCCTTACCAATGGTTGATGCCCATGTTTCGATACCTGTCAAGGCCGTGCCTGCCGAGGGATACGAATTTGTAAGATGGAGCTTGGCTCCTGTTGAAAACATTACCATTGACGATATCAATGCTGCCGAAACTACCATAAAACTGACAGGCGATGCCGTACTCCGGGCGATTTTCACCGAAATCCAGGGTAGCCAGCTTCTGGGGGATCTGGAAATCGGCGACAGGGTTGTGGATCCTTCGTGGGTCTGGGAACACAGGATGGGATCATCTTACAGCAATAAAGACCGTGCCGGAAATACCGTTCCGAAAGGAGTCAAGAAAGAGGTGACCTGGATTGTGGCGGCAAAGGATCACTATGATGTCGAGGGAGACCGCCCGCATGTCACCCTGGTCTCGGAAGAATTGATTGCCCGGCATCCCTTTGACGACAGCACCAACAGGGGCATCAAATGGGAGTTTGGCAGCAACAACTGGGGCGATAGCGGAAAGCCCAATGCTGACCATGGCCTGCGCCCCTTCCTGAACAGTCTGGATAAGAAAGATTATGCCTATGCGGGAGACGGTTTTTATAATGCTTTCTCGCAAATGTTCCGCAGCGGGGTGTTGACCACCAAACTGCCCAACAAGACCTGGGATACGGGTAGCACCTATTTCACCGACGATCGTGTTTTTGCCCTCTCCCTGGCCGAGATGGGCCTTGCCGGAAACCGCCCGGCCGGTACCGTTTTGCCCTATTTTGATCTGCCGTCGCTATCATATGCGCATGCCGAAAGACTGAAGGCATATTTGCCGCGTTTCCAGGGGTCGGGTTTGGGGGGCATGGATTATGAATGGTACTGGACCCGTCAAGCCGATGAGTGTTCCGAATATTATATGTGTGTCGTTGGAGTTTCCGGAAACAATTACGGAACACAAGCACCTACTAGCTCCTTTGGTGTTCGTCCGGCTTTGAATCTTTCATCCAACATGAAGGTTACACTTGTCCCCAATAACAAAGGTGCCTACGAGATCGTGGAAGGCGTTCTGCAATCCATAATATATGGAAACCCGTCAGGTGATGGGACAGTAACTGTAAAAGATGCCATATTTGTATTGAGAGACATCGTGGGATTGGCGAATTTGACACCTGAACAGATAATTGCTGCCGACGTTAACGGGGATGGCAAAGTAGACGTGCAGGACGCGATTTTGATTCTTCGTCGCATCGTCGGCTTGATAGATAAGTTTCCGGTGGAGGAGGCCTGAGGGAAGATTGCGGTGTCCCGTTCAGCTGTTCGTGCGGCCGCACCTTGCCTTGCATGAATTGCCAAACCAGAGTAGTTGAATACGGATGCGCCGGTAGAAAACCGGCGCATCTTTCCTGAATGACAGTGCCACATAATTCTTCGCGGCGCCATATCCGGCGATAAAGCTAGGCATCCTGCAAGCATTTTCCTCGTTAAAAGAATTTGCCTTTCCATGAAAAGATGCTTGCTCTGAATTTCCACGCGTTACCCGCACCACGATAAACGGAAATTGTTTCTTCCGGGTGCATATTTTTGCTGGAGTTCATTTACTTCCATAGCAATGACGACGTAAAAGCTGCCCTGCTTGTCAGCAAAGTCAAAGCATGGTACCTGAAATTCAGAGGGCGCCGTTCATATTATATTGCAATTCAGAGGGAGCGGCGGTTTCTGCCGCTACCGAAGAATTCCCCCATCAAATTTCTTCCCCCTCTTGCAGGAAAAATTCATTGCAGCCCCTGATGTCCTCTGTCTGTCATTCAGCAGGCATCATTGTTTTTTTCAGGGCATTATTTTCGTTATTTCCCGGCTATTTGAAGGATTAATAAAAAACCTGGTTGAATAAAGTAAATACAAAAGTAAATACAGTAGAAGGTTGATTCCAGACAAGAAAGATACAGTCGGGCCAGATTGGTTGAATAGCAATAAAAATAGATCAGAAAGGACAGAATGAAGATATCAAAGGAGGGAAAAGCAAATGAAAGTAAACAAGATCGAGCTTTACCACATTTCAATTCCCCTGGCCGTGGATTTCTATCCGGCCTGGATTCCTGGCTATCCGCAAAGATTTAACCGCAGCACACTCCTGAAGATTACCACCGACGATGGTCTGGTGGGCTACAGTGCCGGAATGGCCATGGAAGAAGAGCGTGAAGGTCTGGGAACCCTGATCGGGCAGTACCTGATCGGGCAGGAAGTGGAAAAAATGGACGAAGTCCGGCAACTTCTCCGCGAGGCATCTTACCTGGGCTGGCGCAACCACTGGATCGAGGCTGCTTTCTGGGACCTGATCGGCAAAAAAGAAGGCAAGCCGGTTTACGAGCTGCTGGGCGGAAAGGGAGGGCGCATGCCGACATACTGCTCCACGGGTGAGGTGCACGAGCCGGATCGCCGGGCCGAGGAAGTGCTGAAAATAAGGGAAATGGGGTTCAAGATCGTGAAACTGCGCGTTCACGATGATGACATCAAGGATGATATCAAGCAGATCGAGGCGGTGCGTAAAGCGGTGGGCGATACCATGGAAATCGGGGTGGACGCCAACCAGGGGTGGCCGGTGACCATTATTCACAAACCGGCTATCTGGGACCTCGAACGGGCGGCCGAATTTGCCACGGCCTGTGAAGAATATGATATAGAATGGCTGGAGGAGCCGCTGGATATGTATGCATTTGACGAGATGGCCGAGCTGCGGCGCCGCACGAAGGTTCCCATCGCCGGCGGGGAACTGACCCCGGGATGGCATGAACATCAGGTCCTGTTCGAGAAAGAATCCCTGGACATCTATCAGCCCGATGCTACTTTCTGCGGAATCGACACCGCGGTAAAGATCATGCATGAAGCTACCCGGCGTGGCCTGCGCTTCAAGCCCCACACCTGGAGCAACGGCGTGGGTTTCGCAATCAATTTGCAGATCGCCGCAGCCAATCCTGTCCGGGAGCCCATTGAATTCCCTTACGAACCGCCGTCCTGGATCCCCAAATATCGTGATGGCATCCTGAAAGAACATTTCATGGTTGACGATGAGGGGTATGTGAAAATACCGGATAAACCGGGACTCGGTTTCGAGATCGATGAGCAGGCTTTGAAACGCTACGGGCGCAAATTTTTCGAGATGACCCCCCGGGGCCTGGCACTGAAAACTATCAAGCAGCGGGGTCTCTTCAGCGCCTTGAAACTGGCAAAGAGTAAAAAACAGGGTTGAACCATGCAGCAGGGGTTGGGCGGCCTTCTTTGCATCCGCCCAACCTTGCCCTGCCATTCATGGTTTGAATCTGTCATCCTTGCTGTTCGGTTCAACCAGGGGCGAACCATCGAATGATTCCTTGATGGCAAGATCTGCTACCAATGAGCCGGGTACCGCCCGGCTTGGCAATCCTTTACATAACCACCCACAGGTCTTTTCATGGCCTCGGGCCGGAAGATTCCGGTATTGCCTCTCTATATTCTTTTTTACCCCGAGCATGGTTCAAGACTTCTTGCTCCTGCCCCTATCTGTCGGAGGGGTGATGCAGGTTGACACCAGAGACAGAATGTTATTATAATTACTTTACATAAAACAAATTGCTTTCCTTGCGGACTACGCCTGCAGCCAGACAGATGGCAGCGGGAAAATTCTTTCCGCAGGCAGACACGGTGCGGGTTCCGATCATTTCCCTGAATTCCATGTATCCCGAAAAAAATAAAGATCGCTGATGCCGAACAAGAAGAAAATATGTAGCAAAGGATGATCGCCATGTTCGACGTACTTATCTTGAATGGAAACGTAGCAGACGGTTCCGGCAAGCCCTGTTACAGGGCGGATATCGGACTGCGGGACGGAAAGATCGCTGCTATCGGCAAGCTGGGTGATGCCAGCGCCGGGACGGTTGTCGATGCCGAGGGTAAAATGGTGGTGCCCGGTTTTATCGATATCCATTCCCATGCCGATTTTGTCCTTCCGCTGGATGACCATAACGTGATTTTGAGTCCCCTGGTGATGCAGGGGGTAACCACATTCATCGGAGGCAATTGCGGTTTCTCCTGCAGTTTCATCCTTCCCGAGAGGCGCGGGGATATACTTGCTCACCTTGAAACACTGAACGGCCAGTCCATGGAAAAAACAGCCTGCTGGAAAACGCCTGCGGAATACATGGAGCATGTCGAGAAAAAAGGCATGTTGCTGAACGCCGGGATACTTGCCGGGCATGGAACATTGCGCATTGCTGCTTCCGGCCTGGTAACGCGATTGCTCACCGGTGATGAACAAAAATTTCTGGAGCGTTACCTCGAGGAATGCTTGTCCATGGGATGTTTCGGAATGAGCACCGGCCTCCAGTATTTTCCGGGCCTTCAGAGTGATCTTGACGAACTTCTTGGCTGCGGCAAGATGCTGAAAAAGTATGGCGGGGTCTTCACCTCGCACCTGCGCAGCTATTCCCACACATTGGATCAGGCCCTCGACGAGGTTTTCCAGGTAGGGCAGCGCAGCGAGATCCCCGTTCAGGTTTCCCACCTGTACTGGCAGCCGTATACCAGGGGCCTTACGGCCATTACCAAGGCGGTTATACAGGCAGGTTCATTCCTGTACAATAGGCTGAAAATCCCCATCCCCATTGAAAAGGGGCTCGAATCCAAGTTGAGTCTTATCGAGAAGAAGCGGGAGGAGGGGCTTCAGGTCAGCTTCGATATGGTTCCCACATCCCAGGGGTTCACGGAGTTAACTGCCTTCCTGCCACCCTATGCTTTCGAAGGGAGCAGGCAACAGGCTCTGGAACGCTTGAAAGACCGCTCTTTTCGCCGAAGGGTGCTTTCAGATATCAACAATGTCGAACCCGTGTGGCCACATCGCGATGGTGCTACATGGTCCTTCAATTATCTCAAGATAACCGGCTGGAACGGCCTCAGGGTGATGGCTGTGGCCAGCGAGCACAACCGCTGGATGGAAGGCAGAACATTTCCCGAAATAGGGAAGAAAGAAGGGAAGCATGCCTTCGACGTTATCTGCGATCTGCTGATCGAGGAAAAGGGGCAGGTCATGGTTTTCCATACGCCTACCGGCCCGGACGATCCCTTTGCCTTCCGCTCCATGTGGTCGGGGTTTACTCACCCCCTCTCGATGCCTTCCACCGATACGATACTGCGCCCCGTGGGCAGGCCTTCACACGTCTTCTACGACGGCTTCCCGCGGTTCATCGATTTTTTCGTGAAACAGAAGAAGCTTCTTCCTATCGAGGAGGCCATAAAAAAATGCACTTCCGTACCTGCAGCGGCGATGAACATACGGGAACGCGGCACTATAAAGAAGGGATACCACGGGGACATCGTGGTTATGGACCTGCCGCGGCTCGGAACAGCCGCAACCTTTAACAACCCGTCTATTCACCCCACGGGTATCGATCATGTCTTTATCAATGGCGTATCCGTGGTGTCGGAAGGCAGATTCAACGGGGAGGCACTCCCGGGCAGGATGCTGCGCCGCCAACCCTGAATCGCAAAGCCGCAAAGCAAAAATATGATTTGCCCATGGAAGGGTTTTTCCCGATGTGGGAACAGTGCAAAATAGGACCGGTGCCTTTTAAATATTTTGGAGTCTTGCTTGAAAATGAAAAAGATGCGCGCATAGAATAGTTGTTTTGTGCAAATTCTTGCCGGACAGGGCCCATGACAAAGGTCAAGTCCATTTTGTGGTTTAAATTCCCCTCTGGACTTTTTTCATTGTCTAAGCCACCTTATCATCTTTTGTCTCGACATTCCCTTTTCCACGGTTTTCTTCTTTCCGCCCTTGGTACTGCTCCATCTTGAAGTACAATCTTCCGGTAGACCGGAGTTCATCTTGTTCCATCAGCAGGGCTCCTAGCAAACTCATAGCCGAATCCGTGTTGGGGAAAATACGGATCACCCTTTCTCGCCGGCGCACTTCTTGATTCAAACGCTCCAAAATGTTGGTGCTGCGCAGCCGCTGCCCGTATGCTTCAGGCAAAGCCATCGTATATGGGGGAGTGAAAAATGATTTTACTTTTGACAAAATATTTGTCCAGGTATATGATATATACAAGGAGGTAGCATTATGAAAGAAATAGAAAGATTACAAGAACACTTGCTTTTAATTCGTAGGGCTGCTGGTTGGACTGCAGAGGAGTTTGGTGAACGAATTGGTGTTACTCGACAAACTATCAATAATCTTGAAGCAAAGAGAAACAAATTGAATAAAACTCAATATATTGCCATAAGAACTGTATTGGATGCTGAAATGGTAGGATTTCCAGAAGATACAGAAATGTTAAAGTGCCTGTTAGATGTGTTTATCGATAACCCTGATAAATATAACAGTGCAGATAGAAAAGCATTACTTGCTAAAGCAAATATGCTTACTCCATCAATTTTAGCAGGTACAACAACACGAAAGGATGTGTCGAAGGAATTTGTGAGTGCTGTAGGAGCACTTGGATTAGCTACGGCGTTAGCAACAATTCCTGTTATTATCCCTGAAATGGCTTTGGTTGGAGGAACAAGTGCATGGTTACAAAAGGCAATAAAAGACAAAAAGTAGAAGAGAAAGAAATATAGATGTCAAAGCATTGGTATTGTGATTAAAGGGAATTGGAAACAGAGTAATGAAGAAAGTTATGCTGGAAATTAAGCAAAAAATATATGATAGCAAAACAAATCAAAATTGTGGGAGGAAATAGTTATGTTCGATAATCAGAATAAGAAAATCTCGTTGATTATTGTATACGATGTGAAGACGAGAGAGTATGCAAATTACCTTATGGCATTAATCGGGCAGAATGATGATAAGGATGGGAAAGTTATTGGTACAAAGGATGGTAGTATTTCGGCAGTCATGTACACTCCTAAGCAATATAAGGATACTTTACCTAAAATAACATCTAACACCAATATCTTATTTATGGGGAATTTTAAGGAAGCTAATGAACAGAGAAAAAATGTCAATATCATGTTTAATAAATATGGTATGAAATATGGCTGGCTTGGTAAAAGAGCAGTTATGTATGTGGAGGATTCTTTGCTTAAGAAGGATGAGTATAAAGACTTTTTAGAGTTTAGCAAGAATTACCAGCAAGAGTTTGAAGATTTGACTGCAAATGCTGTTAATTCTTTAAAATGGACGTTTGCGAATTATCCTTATAAATATAATCCACTTTTAGCTCACCCCAAAGGACTTATTACATCAAGCTCGGTTGCTACAAACATGTTACGTAAGGAGATTAGAGAACAGCAGTATAGATGTTTGACAATGGCCTTGTATCTTGATGGTTTACAGAAATTCTTGGAGGGATAATAGATGGATGCTTTTGCAGAAGGATATACCTTCTCTGAGAAAAACCTAGGAAGCTATACTGGCGCTACAATAGGGGACGCCTATGTAGGTTGGCAGACAGCAACATTCCCATTAAAATCGTATCGGACAGGCTGGGTCACAGCAGCACCAGTTTTACGGCCGATGTCTATATTCATCCCGATGCAGAACACCAAACCGGGGCAGCCGAGGCCAATATATTATCCGGAGAACCGCCGATCACAAAACGTTCCAAAATAACTCAATTACTGAACTACAATCGACGGTAATTGAGTATGGGACTAAAAATCCATGTGATCGTTTCCGAAAAAACGCTGTAAACAGCGATGAACACTGCATTGTTGGTCTGCAACAAAAATGCAAAAACGGGCATAAAACGGTCAAAACGTCAATTATTTGCCAAATTTGCAGAAAATACGCAAACTTTTTGGCAAAAGTTTGGAAAATTTGACCAAAGAAAAAGCTGTTTCGACGGGGCTAAAATATCCCGTAGATGCCGATGAACACTGCATGGTTGACCTCTTGGAAAACCTCAAAATGGCAAAACTTGCGCAACAGTTTGGCAAAAAATACGGAAAAACCAAGCCCAGGGGTGACGGACAATGCATCCGATACTCATTTCCGGGACGTGTGCATAAAAAAATGGAAGTCATGTAAACCCTTGTGCCACAAGCGTTTGCGACCTCCATTTGAAATGGTACGCCTGGGAGGACTTGAACCCCCGACACATGGATTAGGAATCCATTGCTCTATCCCCTGAGCTACAGGCGCATGTATTTTCTATTGATGATATTATAATTGAATTATCGTTGATAATCAAGAAATGCAGCTAGCAGTAACGGCAAAAAATAATGGTCATGTATCCATCGTGGAAGGGGATACCCCTTCCACGATGAGGCAAGATTGAACCCCGATTTTAATTTCCCCTTTTATTTTTCTTTGAGCAATGTCATGATCGGCCTGAAGTCGATGAACTGCGCAGCATCTTCTTTCAGGATGCGGATTGCCTCTTCATTTTTCGGGTTGATGGTCCGGCAAATGTCATGCAAATTTTCCACCGTGGAAAAGGTGTCCTGATGAACAAGAACGACGGGTACACCTTTTTCCTCGGCTCGGAAGATAACTTTCAGATCGGGGTAGAGGCCTCCGGTGAGGATGAGCACGGAAGTGCTGGTTTCCAGGGCCGACAGGGCCATGTCGATGCGGTCCCCGCCGGTGATCACGGCCTTGTTGGGGGAACGTCGCAGGTAGCTCAAAGCACTCTCGGGGGTCATCGTTCCTATGGTGATGTTTTCCACCGGGCGGTTCAGGTCGGATCGTTCGGTCAGCAGTTCACCACCAAGGACATCAAGAAATTCGTTGACGGTGGGGGCGGCAATGGCCCTGCGCCGCGGCATGATCCCGATCACCTCTACATTTTTTCTTTCAACAATATCCCTGTAGATGCCGGAAGTGACATTCCACTGTGCATCCGAGGTGTTGTTGAAAATGCATCCGAGGGCAGGCAGGCCCATTTTTTGTGCATATTCGAGGTATATCAAGGAATTGTCAAACTCGAAATCGTCATCGGCCCTGATTATGTGTAGCATGGAAGCGTTCCAACGCAGGGCCAGGTTGAAGTCATCCATGGCATTGCTGCCTCCCATGAAAGGAGTGATCCCGCCTTCTATGAGGACAACGTCTGTACCATGAGATACTTTACCGAAGCACCTATCCAGATCTTTCAGCAGGGCTTCCTCGCGTTCCAATTTTTCCGAGGAGAGATAGTACTCGGTAATGGTAAGGGGCGATATGGTCTTGCTTGAATGTTTCAGTTGCAATATTTCTTTCATGAACTTGCTGTCATCATCAACCTGTTTGGTTGGCCCCCGGTGTGTGCCAAGTGGTTTGAAATAGGATACACTGTATCCCTCTTCTTTGATCTTCAGGGCAATAGGCAGAGCCAATGCCGTTTTTCCGCTGCCGGCTCTTCCGGAAAGGTAGATTGCGCGCATCTACAATGGCTCCTTTCTGATGGTATTTGCTCCATTGATCCATTCCCATTACGGATGGACCCCGATGTGCTATCCGCGGGCAGGTTTGAACAAGACAAACATGTCCGCCAACATCATCAATCCCAGTGGGGATTGATCGTTATTTTTATATCCAGTGCCGAAACCCCTTTGTTGAACGCCCGCAGGGGGTTGATATCCATCTCCACGATTTCCTCGAAGTCCATGGCCAGGGAAGCTACCCTGGCAATGGTATCCACGACCGCCGCGATGTCTGCCGGTTTGCTGCCCCTGTATCCCCGCAGAAGGGAGTATACCTTGGTTTTACGAATCAGGTTTTCGATCTCGTCCGGATCCTTCAAAACCGCTGCCAGGCTGAAAGCGACGTCTTCCATAAGGTTTACATAGATGCCACCAAGACCAAAGGCAATGAGGGGGCCAAACTGGATGTCCCTGGTCATGCCAATGATGAGTTCTATCCCCTCGCCAACCATCTTCTGGATTTCCACTCCGTAGATGGGTGCATCGGGTAGAAAGTGTTTGACACGTCTCAGCATGTCCCCGTAGGCTTTTCCAACCTCTGTTTTGTTATAAAGGTTCAATTTTACTCCTCCGACATCGGTTTTGTGAATGATATGATGGGAGGCTATTTTCATGGCCACGGGATAACCCAGCCTTTCACTGATGTTGATGGCTTCATCTTTTGTTCGGGCTCTGAGGATGGGGCTGACCGGTATTCCATAGGCGGAAGCAACGCGGGATGTCTCGTCTCCCAGCAGTACCAGTCTCCTGTCTTTCAGAACATCATAGAATATGGCCTTAACTGCATTCTGGTCACCTTCCGGTTTGAACATTTCTTCTTTTTCCCTGTATTCCTGTTTGAATCTCGTGTAAGAGGCCATACCCTTGATTGCTTTTACTGCCGGTTCCGGGAAAGTGTAGACCGGTATGTTGTTGCTGGCTATCTTCTGTTTTGCTTTTTCCAGTGTCTTTCCACCCATGAGGATGGCGAAGAGGGGCTTGTGGGCAAATTTCTTTCTGACTTTGATCACGGCATCAGCGACAGCTTCGGGATCGGTAACCGCGGTGGGGGTCAGCAGCAGGATGGCGCTATCGGTATTCTCGTCGGCGAGGACTTTTTCCAATGCCAATTCATAGCGTTCCACCGTCGCATCACCTAGAATGTCGACGGGGTTGTAGATACTTGCTTCCTTGGGGAGTGCGGATCTGAGAATATCCAGGGTGTTCTTGTCAAAACGAGCCATCCTCAAGCCGGATTTTTCAACACAATCGGCGGTAATGATGCCCGGGCCGCCCGAGTTGGTTACCACGCCGATCCGGTCATTGGCGGGGAGGGGCAACATGGAGAAAGCGGCAGCCAGATCAAAGAGTTCTTCCATTCTCTTGACACGAATGACCCCGCTATGCAAAAAGGAAATATCGTAGGCCTGATCGCTGCCCGCAAGGGCGCCTGTGTGTGAGCTGGCCGCCTTGGCTCCTGATTCACTGGTTCCGGATTTTAGAATAATGACCGGCTTCTCCATGCTGGCTCTGGTCACGACATCGATGAAGTTTTTGCCATCAACGACATCTTCTATATAGCATAGAATAACTTTTGTATTGGGGTCGGCAACCGAACTTTCGATAAAATCGACTTCACTCAGGTTGGCCTTGTTGCCGAGGCTGATGAAACGGGAGAACCCCAGGGTGGTAGAAAAACTCCAGTCGATAATGGAGACGAGCATCGCACCGCTCTGGGAGATGAATGAAATATTTCCGGGCGGGGGGTTCCCTGTAGCAAAGGAGGCATTCAACGGGGTGTGCGTATCTATGAGGCCAACGCAGTTGGGCCCCAGCATGGACATGTTGTATTTTTCGCATATCTGCACCAGTTCCCTCTCCCGTTGAAGTCCCTCCGGTCCTGTTTCTTTGAAACCTGCAGTGATGACGATGAGCCCTTTTACACCTGCTTCGCCGCAATCGCGTGCAATACCGGCTACCAACTTTTCCGGGATACAGAGAATGGCCAGATCGACCGGGCCGTATTCGCCGATTGATTTGTAACATTTTAGCCCCTGTATCTCATTTTCCCCGGGGTTGAGTGGTACTATTGTACCCTTGTAGCCGCTATCAATAATGTTCTTCAAAACAGCATGGCCAATTTTACCGGGGGTGTTTGAAGCGCCGACCACTGCCAATTCTTTGGGGTTGAACATGAAATCCATTTTTGCCATAATTTCATCTGCCCTTTGCTTATTTGTTATTATTTCATTTTTGGGGTGTGATTATTTCAACAATGTCCCCGGGTACGGTTCGTGGATTTGCCTTCTCAATCCATGATAACATACTTTGGGGCAGCGAGGAATACAGAGCGGGGCGGATGGTGTTGTGCAATGGTGGTTGATGCAAGGAAGAGGGCCTGGAGAGAATACGAGGGATGATCCATCGCAGTTTTTGTCATCCCGCAAAATAAATCAACAGAGCCATGGAGATGGCACCCACGGCCAATGTGATGAAGGGGCTTTTTGTTTTCAACCCTGCTGCCAGCGTGGGGATAAAGGCCCAGATGTAAAGATTGCCCGTGCCAAGATCGATTTTGCCCCGGGGTGCCAGGATGCTTACGGAAGTGAGGGCGCCAAGAACAGCGGGCGCAACAAATGAAAGCCATTTTTCGAGCCATGGCGGCATTTTAAATCGTGAAAAGAGAGCCACCGGGATGATCCGCGGCGCCATGCTGACGGCCGAAACGCCAAAAATAAGAAACCATACATAAAGGTTATTCATGGCTCAAGACTACCCCCAGGGTCGCGCCGATAAATGTTGCGGCAACGATATTGAAATTGTTGGACATGGCAGAGGGTACAAAGTGCCCCACCAGCAAAGCAATCAGAGCCGCTGCAAGGGCAGTGTACAGATCTGATTTTTTTTTGATCATCAGGATCAGCAAAGATATATACATTGCCGGAAGAATAAAATTCATTCCCAGCTTGCTGATATCAACGACGAGAGTGCCAGCCAGCGCACCGATCAGGGTACTCAATATCCAGGATAGATGGGCGGCAAAAACGAGTGCGGCCAGATAAGATGTTGTGGCCGGGTGTGTCCGGTAACGGTTCATCGAAACGGCATAAACCTCATCTGTCAGACCGTAAGAGAGGATGGTGGCCGTTGCCGGAGGGATCCTGTTTTTCAAGCAGGGCACTGTCGATGCGGCAAAAAGTGTATAACGCAGATTGACAAGGATATTGGTCAGGATGATAGCGACAATTGAACCACCGGCCTTGAACATTCCGATGGCAATGAATTGGCCGGCACCGGTGAGGCAGAGAGCTGACATCGAGACTGCCTGGAAAACTGAAAGCCCTGCATCGCCGGCCATGATGCCGAAGGCAAAGCCCAAGGGGAGATATCCCAGAACAATCGGAAATGCGTCTTTCAACCCCTGTTGTAGTTCTTTCTTGAACATATCTGCAAAGGACTCTTTTACTATTCTTTGAAATACACCAGAATCTTGCCGGGAAGTGGCTGTTTCCGGTCCTAGCATAGTTCTGCAGCAAGTTTGTAGAATCCTCCTTTGATCCCGAATCTTGCCGGGGATGGGACAGGGAACCCCGCCCTGTCAGTCCTGCACTCTTTTATAGCGGGGTGTTGGCCGCGGCCCCCGGACGGAGGCAGAGGTTTCACAAATAAACAAATGGTTTGAATTTGTGTGGGTATTCCAATTTTTTGGAGAGAGGTTGATATGGCCGAGTTTGTTAATATTGTTGCTTTAATACCATTTTGCGGTTAAAATATATGTTGTCTTTGAAAGAAGTTGCAAAGGGAGGGCTTTACAATAGCTAAGACCACATTATCCAGAAAACAATTGAAGAGACAGCGCAAAAAAAGGAGAAGAGCAAAAAAAAGAAAAAGATTGAAAGGCCGGACCTGATTTTGGATATTACCATCAATTTGATAGAGGGGTTCTGTCCATGTGCCCCTTGCGGGGTGTATCGTCCATGAGAGTTCAACCTTTTGTCAAAAGTATTTTATACAAATGCCGTCATATATTGCAAAAGTAGGTCCTTTTCAAAAGCAATCGTAACCGGGGTCGAGATATTTTACTCGATATATGAACCGGGAACCTGCTGTTTGAAGCAAATGTATCGGGTTATACTTTGTACATTATATTTTGGAAAGATTGCCGGGCACCGTTCTTTCTGCATTGATTCCTGGTTGCAGGGAGAAAGCCCTTATTTTTTGGCCGCAATTCATTTCGCGAAATGCCGTTGTGGTATACTAGGCAATACTCTTGTATGGAGAACATCTGTTTGAAAGGATGATTATCTGTATGAAAGCGATGATTCTGGCAGCGGGGCTGGGAACCCGCCTACGGCCGTTGACCAATCTGGTATCAAAGCCCATGGTGCAGCTTGCCGGCAGGCCTTGCCTCGAGCATACGATCAGGTTGCTGAGAAGATATGGCATTACCGACATAATTATCAATCTCCACTACATGCCCAAACCGATACGCCAGCATTTTGCCGGGGGGGAGCCTTTCGGGGTCAATATTACCTATTCATACGAGGAGGAGCTTCTGGGTACTGCAGGCGGAGTCAAGAATGTTGAAAGTTATTTCGGGGAAGATTCCTTCCTGGTAGTCAGCGGGGATGCTCTTACCGATATCAATCTTGATTTGTTTCACGAATATCATCGATCTCATGGGGGAATAGCTACCCTTGCACTGAAAAAAGTGCCGGACCCCACATACTACGGGGTGGTTACGAGGGACAGCGAAGGTTATATTACACAATTTCAGGAGAAACCGACGTTGAAAGAGGCGATCAGCACCCTGGCCAACACGGGGATATACCTCTTCGAAAACGAGATATTTTCATACATACCTGAAGATCAATTTTTTGATTTTGGTGTCAATGTTTTTCCCGAGCTTCTGGGAAAAGGCGAAAAGATCGCCGGTTACGCGATGAGGAATTACTGGTGTGATATAGGTACTCTGGAAGTTTACCGGGAAGCTCATTATGATATGTTGACCGGGTTGGTGGAGGTCGATATACCGGGCAAGCGCTTTGAATCGAATATATGGATTGGCGAAAGGCCGGTTATCCATCCCGAAACGGTGATTGTTGGCCCTGTTGTTATTGGAGATGACTGTTTTATCGGCAAGGGGGCCCAGATATACGGACCGGTAACTCTTGGCAAGAAGACCACGATCAACGAGGATGTGATCATCAAAAGAGGCATCTTCTGGGAAAATGTGAGTGTTGGCCATGGGAGCCAGCTCATGGATTGCATTGTGGGAGAGGGGTGTGAGTTGAAGCCCGACCTGTTCCTGGAGAAAAAGATCATCGACAACGATCAGTTCGAATTTCTAGTGGATAATGAAAGGAACAACAAGGCCAGGCCTTGAACGGGAACCGACGGGTCCGGGTTTTCTCCGATATGGTTGTTGCAGATGTGATCGAATCTTTGAAGAGAAGAAGAATTGATGTTTGTTTTACGGAAAACAAACAGGGGGCGCGGGAAGAGATCCTCAGAGCCATTCCCGATGGTGAGACCGTGGGTGTAGGAGGGTCCGTGAGCATACAGGAGATCGGTCTCATCGATGGGTTGCGGCACAAAAGATGCGATGTCCTCTGGCACTGGAACTGCCCGGCGGAAGAGGCCGAAATTGTAAGAAGAAGGGCATCACGGGCCAGATTTTTTCTCACGGGAACGAACGCATTGACCGAAGATGGGCGGCTGGTCAATATTGATGGTATCGGGAATCGGGTCTCGGCCATGGCCTTTGGCCCGGAAACGGTGTTTGTTGTGGCCGGAATCAACAAGATCGTCCCCGATCTTGATTCTGCACTTGACAGGATAAAAAATGTAGTTTCTCCGTTGAATGCCCGCAGGTTGAATCTGGACCTTCCCTGTGCCCGCCTGGGGAGATGCACCGATTGCAACCATGATCTGCGTATTTGCAACGTGGTGACCATCATTGAAGGGAAACCCCTGCATACGAATTTGAAGGTAGTGTTGGTCGGGGAAGAGCTGGGGTTCTGATCCCGGCCAGACGGGAGCCTTTCTGTTTTTTTCTTGAAGGCAGAGGCAGGCGGGGAGAAAATCATAATTTATTTGCTCTTTCTTGTCGATAAAAAGGGGCGGTTTGAATGTTAAACGAAAGCAAAGACGATATTCACGGAAAAGCAATACTGGATATTCTACCGGATCCGTTGATTTTGACCGACAGTAAAGGTTGTATTGAATGGCTCAACCGGAAAGCCGAGAAAGTCTTTCATCTTTCACGGACCGAGGTTCAGGGAACAAAATTCAACGAGGCTATCAAAATTTACAAGATAGCGAATCTTGTTGAAGAAGTTTTGATAAGCGGGGAACCTTCCGGAAGCTCGTACGAGACGGCTACAATAAGGTTGGAGGACCGCAACATCGAATATTTCTTCAAAATAAGCGTGAATCCGGTCTTTGAAAATGGGAAACTGTCCGGTGCTCTGGTTCTGCTGTCCGATGTGTCCAGGTTTGGCGAGCTGGAAAAAATCAAAGCCAATTTTGTGAGTATCGTGTCGCATGAATTCAGGACGCCGCTTGCTTCAATTGCCATCGGGGTAGGCATGTTGAAGGAAGGCCTGCTGGGGGAATTGAACGAAAAGGGCCGGCAGATCGTCGGGGCTATCGAGGAAGATTGTGACAGGCTCGACAACCTTGTCAACAACCTGCTGGAACTTTCCAGGATGGAGTCCGGCCGTATCAACATAGAGAAGGAAGCGGTGGACCCGAGGGAACTGGTGGAGGAGGCGATACGTCTGCTGGCTTTACAGGCGGAAGCAAAAAAAATCACCATTACAGCCGACCTGCCTTCGCAGTTGCCCCCTGTCGAGGCGGACTTCAACAAAATAATATGGCTGTTGACAAACTTGATCGGGAATGCTCTCCGTTACACACCGGAAGGGGGTAATATAAAGATAAAAGCCAAAAAACCATCGGGCAACCGTATGTTTATTTCAGTTATAGATACCGGGTGCGGAATACCGAGGCTTTACCAAAAAAAGATTTTCAAGAAATTCGTTCAGGTGAAAAACGGCGAGGCTCCTGCCGGGGGATCGGGGCTCGGGCTTGCTATCTGCCAGGAGGTCGTGGAAGCTCATGGCGGGCGTATCTGGGTGGAAAGCGTTGAAGGACAGGGAAGTACCTTTACTTTTTCATTGCCTTTGAGCGCGAAGGAAAAACTGTAACCAAATTTACTGGAGGTATTGATATGGGTGAAATCCTGTTGGTGGAAGATGAGAAAAATATCATACTGGGTGTTCGTACCTGTCTGGAGGCAGTGGGGTACGATGTGCACGTGGTTGAAGATGGCGAGGAGGCCCTGGATTATGTTAACGAGCGGAAGCCTGATCTGATCTTGCTTGATTTGATGCTTCCCAAGGTGGATGGTTTTGAAGTGTGCCGCACCTTGAAAAGCAATGAAGAAACAAAAGATATTCCGATTATCGTTCTTACGGCCAGAACGGGCATGGAGGACCGTCAAAGGGTGGCGGAATTGGGGGCGGAGTCGTACATGACCAAGCCGTTCCGTCCACAGGAGCTATGGGATAAAATAAAGCATTATCTACCCGACAAGGGGGAGGGGGAGTAGCCTTCCTCTCCGGGTAAAAACTGTTTACAGTCGCGACGGCGGTGTTGTCTTCCGTTGATTCCAGTCAATACGATCAAGCGGCTTGATACGATATTTATCGTTCGCCGGTTTTCCGTTTATCGTTATTTCTTCGGTTGGCGTGGGTATTCCTGCATCCATGCGGTTTTTCAGATCGGCCAGCGTGCCAAAGCCTTCAATCTCGATCACATCACCATCTGCCAACTCCCGGTGTTTGTCCGCGAGTTCTCCATTGACCGTCACGTGGGGTCTGATTTTAATTTTATTTTGTTTGACAAAAACATAATAGTGATCGTGATTGATGACATCTTGCATGGTGATGACAGCTTCCTCTCCGGGGGTAGCCGGCTCCACCATGATTTCATCGTTGGACTGAACGATGGCGTCCAGGCTTGCCGGTTCGCCATTCAATCTGATGATGGCATTTTTGCCGGGTTTGCCCGGATAGATCTTCTCCCGGCCGCCGACGAGTATTGTTTTCGATGCACCGCGCAGGGCGATCAGGGAACGGGGGCTGTAACCGGCGACAATCAATACCCTGCCGATGGAGGTTGCCTCTGTTTCCAGCAGGCGGACAACTTTGCCGTTCACGGTCACATACGAGAAACCAAAATATTTTTTTCCCCGGGACGAGAGGGCTATGCCCATCGGGGTAATACATTCCGGCCCTTTCAATTTTTCACCGCTGTAAACAATATTTTTCAGGGATCCAAAATCCCGGATGGCAACTCTTTCCCGGGGCAAACCAAATTTTTCGGCAAATTTTTCACGCAGCATGGGTGTTTTACTGCCCCCGCCGATACAGAAGAGGGCACTCGGTTCCTTTTTGTTGTATTTCAAAACGGCCCTGTATATCTGTTCGGTAATTTCATCCACGACCGGTTCTATTACCTGAACAATTTCTTCATGGGTGGCCCGGATGGTGTTGCCGATTATATCCCTGAAGGAATACTGTTCTTTGGGGGAGGATGCCTGAAGTTTCAGTTTTTCAGCGCTTTGAAAGTCGAGCAGGTAATGCGCGGACAATTTTTCGGTAATTTCATCACCGGCCATGGGTACCATGGCGTAAGCTATTATAGAACCATCGTTTGTGATGGCGATGTCGGATGTGCCGGCCCCGATGTCCAGCAGGGCGATATTCAGAAGGCGGTATTCGGGGGGGATAAGGGCATGCATGGCGGCAATGGGTTCCAGGGTAAGGCTGTGCAAGGAGAGCCCGATCATTTCGATAACCGTGAGCAGGCTGTCGACGACCGCATTGGGAAGAAAAGTGGCCAGGACATCCGTTTCCATCTTTTGACCTTTTTGCGAAACGAGGTTCGAGATCGGGTAGCCGTCAAGAAGGTACTGAACGGTGGTGTATCCAACGCAGTAATGGGGCGATTCAACGCTGTTGTTGGAAAGATCATCCTGCGCTTTTTTGACTGCTTCCAGCTCCAGGCTCAGTATTTCTTCCGGAAGGATACGGTGCTCCGGGGGCAGGATTTTTCCGGCCTTTTTCTGCAATGTGGTCAAGGTTCTTCCGGCGACAGAAACTGAAACCCGGTTCAATTCCACCTGCAGTTTCTTTTCCAGCCGTTCTTTGACCTGTTTGGCGGTTTCGGCTACCCCCGCAATGTTGTGTATCTGGCCATCGAGCATGTCTCTTTCGGGATGTTCCTGAAGCTCGATGCCCAGTATGCGCAGGTTGTCTTCCTCGGGATAGCAGACCAGCCCTACCACGGTACGGGTTCCGATGTCCAGCGCAAAAATGATATGGTCGGGGTTGATGACGTAAGGTTTCTCCGGCATATGTTCTCCTCGGTTGCTTGTAATATTATCCTGGCTTAATATTTCGTTATATTTTGCTGAATATCCTTTTTATATTAAACATTCGAGGTCAATTCAATCGGTGACCCTTCATGGCTGCTGCGAATACCCCAAACCTTGCCAACATGGGGTTGGTGGTCATCGGGTCGATGATTTTAATGGGAAACATCGGTTCTTGACATGAACGATAGCTGTTGTGCATATGATGACCATCAGTTATACTTTAGTAGAAGTATTTTCGGGAGGATGAAATGTCTGATCATGCCCATGATTACGAGCAGGGGCCGATAAGGCCGCCAAACGAAGCAGGAAGTTTGTTGATCCGTATAAGCCGCAATTGCCCCTGGAATCGCTGTTTGTTCTGCCCGGTGTACAAATTCGATAAATTCAGCCGACGTTCCATGGAGGATATAAAAAAAGATATTGATGTCATAGCCAGACACGTTGAAGAGGCTGCTGAACTGCTGTCAATAGATAGCGGCGGCGGGGGGCAAGGTATAGCAAAGGGAGTAAACACCATCTACAATCAGCGGCCGGAACTGTTGTCCGTGGCCAACTGGCTGTTGAATGCAGAAGGAACCGTGTTTCTGCAGGATGCCGATAACCTGGTGTACAATGGCGATACTCTCGGTGAGATAATTACATATATCAAGGAAAAAATCAGAGGTGTCACGAGGATAACAACCTATGCCCGCGCCAAGTCTCTGGCGAAAAGAAGCCTGAAAGAATTGAAATCAATAAAGGAGGCCGGATTGACACGAGTCCATGTGGGGCTCGAGTCGGGTTGCAACGAGGTCCTGAGCTTCATGAGAAAAGGGGTAACAGCCGAGGAACATGTGGAGGCAGGACGGAAAGCCAGGGAAGCCGGGTTGATTCTCAGTGAATATGTTATTTTGGGCCTGGGGGGAGAAAAATACTGGATGGATCATGCTCTGCAAACAGCGGAAGTGTTGAACCAGATTGATCCCGATTATATCAGGCTGCGCACGCTGGCCGTTCACCCCTTTTCGCCCTTGATAGAAGCGTTGCAGGATGGTTCATTTACCCCATTGGCGGATGAACAGGTTTTGCGTGAAGAAAGAATATTGCTGGAAAAACTGGAAGGCATCAGCAGTGAATTGCACAGTGATCATATCCTCAACCTCTTGCAGGAAGTCGAAGGGGTGTTTCCGGAGGGTAAAAAGGCCATGCTAGATACGATAGATGCTTACATGTCCCTCCCGGAAGAAGAAAGAGAGCTGTTCCGCCTGGGGCGTCGGACGGGGGTGTTCCGCTGCCTCGGAGACAGGGAAAATCCATTACTGAGGAGAAGAGCAGAAGTGTTGCTCATGCAAGTCAAGGGGAAAGGCCTATCTGTGGATGAGTTTATCAGCGATATTGTCACCAACTATCTCTGAAAACATTTGTAAAGGAGTGACAGGTATGATTCCCGTGAAGGTGAAAGAGGTTGTTCTGGATCAGTCGCATAGCCCTCTGCTACTACTGGTAGATTTCGATGAGGCGATTGTTCTGCCCGTGGGAATTGGTTTCTGGGAAGCGCAAGCAATAATTATGAAACTGCAGGGTAATTTGCTGCCCCGCCCCATGACCCACGACCTTATGAGTTCGATCTGTAGCCATCTTGGGGCAAGTTTAAGCAAAGTAATTATTAACGATATAAAAGATGATACATTTTTTGCAGAATTGTATTTCACCAAAGACGACAGTGAGATAATTGTCGATGCTCGTCCAAGTGATGCCATAGCGTTGGCACTGACCGTCGGGTCCCCTATTTATATTACCGATAAAGTTGCCGCTTACACGATCTCGATTGATGATCTGGTAGAGGAAAAGGGCGTTTTTGATTTTGAGGATTCCGATGAGGGCGGTCCACATCTTCATTGAAATATCATCTTCCACTCTTTGGCTATAGCAAAAAAAATGGGGAACGATGTTCATGATCGGGGTTTGCAGACTGGAGATCTATATCGCAGAATCTACTTCACTGAAAGACAAACGAAGGATTGTCAAGAGCCTTTTGCAGCGCGTAAGGCAAAGATTCAATGCTACCGTGAATGAAATCGGCAGCCATGATCTGTGGCAGATTTCGGAAATAGAAGTTGCCACATCGGCAACAGACAGGGCCGGGGCAGAAAAAGTGCTGCAAGAAATCATCAAGTTCGCGGAAGCCGACGGCCGGGTGGAAATAATAAACTACGGGTCATGCTATTATTGATGTGGAAGAAGGAAAGGGATGGCATCCTGGCATGGTTGTCCTCAAGGCGATCGAATTTGCAAAACATCTTGTTGGGGCGACACTTGGCCCCGGGGGTTCTGCCGTCGATGCTACCGCCGGCAACGGAAATGACACCTTGTTGCTGGCCAGAATAGTGGGCAGGGAAGGCCGCGTCTATGCTTTTGATATACAGAGGGAAGCCCTGAACATTACCAGGAGCAAACTGGTCAATGAAAATCTTGCTGATCACGTGTTGCTGATAAATGATGGGCATGAAAATATGGACAAACATGTCTCCGGACGGCTTGATGCCGTGATGTTCAACCTGGGATATCTCCCCGGTGGCAATCACAATCTGGTTACCAGACCTGCCTCAACATTGAAAGCAGTTGATATATCACTCCGATTGATCAACAGGGGTGGCATCATTACCATAGTGTCCTACAGCGGGCATCCCGGCGGCATGGAGGAAAGAGAGCAGCTGGCCGGGATGCTTGAGAATCTGGACCAGAAGCAATATCAGGTCTTGCATTATTCCATCATCAATCAAAAAAACCATCCTCCCCGGTTGTTTGCCATTCAGAAATTATGATCATGCTATTTGCCGTGAGCAGTTGTTGGACCGCCGGATAGGGGTGAAAGTACCCGAGTTTTCAAATCATTTCCATTTTCCCGTCCGGCATTCTGTATGATTTGTAAAAGCAAACAAAAGATGATATTATTTATACACAAATATCTGTTTTTGTTCTGATTTAAAATAACAGCCAGAATGGTGTCAAGGGGGGATTCCATGCTTCGCCAGTTGCCTCCAAAGTGGATCATAAAAAGACTACCCATTTATTTGCGTATCCTCGATGACCTGAAAAAGCGGGATATTACCATTATATCCTCGCATCAACTGAGCCGGGAAACCGGTTTTTCCGCTGAACAGATCAGAAAGGATCTGGCTTATTATGGCGCTTTTGGAACGAGGGGAGTAGGATACAGAACGGGCTATCTGAGGGAAAAATTGTTGAAAATAACCGGTCTGGAAAAAGTAAGAAATGCCGTTTTGATCGGGGCCGGGCATCTGGGAATTGCTTTTGCGAGATATATCATAACAAAAAACCCTTATATCGATATTGCAGGTATCTTCGACAACGACCCTGAAGTAATTGGCCAGACAGTGGTTGGTATCCGCATTCAACCCATGGAAAAGATTGAACAGACCATAGAAACAAGGGATGTCAAAGTGGCTATCATAAGCGTTCCCGTCGATGTCGCCCAGGAGGTAATTGATCTGGTAGTTGGGTATGGAATAAAAGCCATATTGAATTTTGCGCCGTTGAATATCAGTGTGCCGGAGAACGTATTCGTGCATAACGTGGATTTGACCAATGAGTTGCAGAGCCTGGTTTATTACAGCACTGCCGATAGCAGGGAGAACAGTAATTTGAAAAAATAAAATGAACGATGTGTGCATCGCCTTCCATGGTGTTTGCAGTGGCGGCCCATGGCAATTTTCAGAACGGAGCCGGAACCGGGGGTATCGAAATACACCGCGAGCATACAGTGGACACGATCAAAGATTTGCCCCTGTCCCGATTGACTTTATTTACATTATCAGATATAATCCTTTAGAGTCCGGAGCTGTGGTGTAGCGGTTAACATGCCGGCCTGTCAAGCCGGAGATCGCGGGTTCAATTCCCGTCAGCTCCGCCAGCTGCCGAGATAGCTCAGTAGGTAGAGCAGCGGACTGAAAATCCGCGTGTCCCCAGTTCGATTCTGGGTCTCGGCACCATACAATAATATAAGCGGAAGTGGCTCAGTGGTAGAGCATCGCCTTGCCAAGGCGAGGGTCGCGGGTTCGAATCCCGTCTTCCGCTCCATTTTTCAGGCGACATAGCCAAGCGGTAAGGCAGAGGACTGCAAATCCTTTATCCCCGGTTCGAATCCGGGTGTCGCCTCCATTTTTTTTGCCGGGGTGGCGGAACAGGCAGACGCAAGGGACTTAAAATCCCTCGGGTATGCAATACCTGTACCGGTTCGAGTCCGGTCCCCGGCACCATTTTTATGGCTATCACCCTGGCCGCATTTTTCGTCTTTTCACGGTACTTTCTTGTTCGTTGATTTTGCTGTCAAGGAAACTCCCCGCCGGAAACTATTTTTATATCTAGTTCTTCTGTCAAATCCCAAATATTTGTCCCCTTTTTCAGGGTTCAGGCATCTAATGATTAATAGGCAGGCGCCGGAGGTATTTTGTATTGATCAGTAAAGAGGGAAAGGGGAATAAATATGACCAGGAAAATCGTTTTGGATCCGGGACATGGGGGGAAGGATCCCGGGGCAGTGGGGTATCTGGAGGAGAAGGTTATCAATTTGCAACTGGGAATTCTGTTGAGAACCAGGCTGGTTGAAGATTACATCTGCGAGGTGCGTCTTACCAGGGAAAACGACTTGAGTCTTTCGCTTGCGGAAAGGGCCGGGATGGCCAACCGCTGGGGAGCGGATTTTTTTCTGGCGTTACATTCCAACGCCGGTGGTGGAAGCGGCTACGAGGATTTTATCTACTCGGGCAGGGTTCCACAGGAAACTATCGTTGCCCGGGACAGGATTCACCCCTTTGTTGCCGGGGTATGGACAGGGGCGGGGCGACCGGATCGGGGGAAAAAAAGAGCCAACTTTTATCTCCTGCGAGAAACAAAGATGGCGGCAATGTTGGTGGAAAATGGTTTTGTGGATAATGCGGAAGATGCACGGCTGCTGAAAGATGCCGCATTTCAGAAGGCTCTGGCAGCCGGAATGGCCCGGGGGATAGCCACGGCCCTCGGTCTGCCCAAAGCGGACAAAACACCGCAGAAAAAAACATTCTATCGCGTTATTGCCGGTTCTTTCATGGAGCGGAAAAACGCCGAACGCCGTCAGGCGGAATTGAACAGGGCTGGATTTGACTCTTTTATTGATATATACAGATTTTGACGATAGGGGTTATTCGGCGAGATGTAAGTTTTTATGCCATATTTGATCTTTTTCGCGCTTTTTAGGAGCGGAATATGCCATCATAATGGAACCTGGAAAGATGAAAATCAATTTTCTGTCCGTTGATGAATATACCGATGGTTTTACATCTGGAAATCAATTCCCCCAGGTGCAGAACATTTTTGTAGTCATATTCGAAGTCATTGAAATCAGGTTCAATCTGGTTGAAGTATCATCCGGGAATTATCGGGCAAATGGCGCCAAAGGAGCTTGCAATTTTCATAATTGCGAGAGGGAGACTTGCAAAACTGCGTTATAAAGTTTAATTCCAATTTCAATGATCGGCTCAACTTTGTTTTTTCCACCTCTCATCCAACGCTTTATTTATGGCCCTGTTTATGATTCTCTCCAACTCTTTCCAGTCCAGGCCTTCCGTGTTGACCATGAAGGTGAGGGGTGCGTCCTGGAGGTAGGAGGCGGGAGCGGCGGGGGGGCGGGGGTCATCGCTACGGTTGAGAATATAGTCAACCGAGCAGTTGAAAATGTCGGCAAATTTTTGCAAGGTTTCGATATCAGGTTTTGCACGGCCAACCTCGTAATGACCAATGGTTTGCTGAGACAGATTTACCAACTCTGCCAACTCTCTTTGCGTTAACCCCTTGTTTTCTCTAAGTGATTTTAAACGTTTCCCAAGCGTAGCAAGCACCTCCCTCGTTGATTATACTATGCGCAATAGTATAAAAAAATAATTACTAACAATATCAGTAAAAGGGGTTGACATACTCACCCGATGAGCATACACTCGTATCAGATGTGCCCCACCGTGAGTTAAGGAAAGTTACAGGACGGTGAAAATATTGGTAACAAGAATATATCTTGTCGAGGCCCGTGGAAAGCGGACCCGAACAAGGATGGCCAGATCAGTTGGTGTTGAGCAACAGACATGCTCACATCGGGAACGGACCGGGATCTGTGGTAACAAATTTATAAAGATTTTGATGGTAGTGGTTGTTTAAGAGATGGATGTTTTCATGCCGACAAAATTATTCGTTAATACTGTCTGCAAACGGGGCATACAGATAATGAAAAGATTTTTTCATGAAAAGGTGTGATGGAGCCTTGTCCTTCAGATTGTTTGCCGACATCGAAAAGAAGAGGAAAGAATTGTACAGTATGAAGGAAAAAAGTACCTTTACGGATCGGGGTATGCTGGGAACAAGCAGGGAATTGGACCTTCTGATCGGGAAGTATTACGTGCAAAAGAAGGGCAGGAAGTAATGTACGTTGAATTTTGATTGGCTATCTTGTTGGGTTTTGTGATCGATGTAGCAATTTTTGTTCATTGAAGATTGGACTTTCGGTAGGGAAGGTAGAGGTTGTTTTGCCAATATATTATGTCATGGCCGGGATTCTTTGGTTGTACCGAAAAGGCTTGCTCTGGAGAACAGGGTTCCCGGGCCGACACCGGTTTGATTACGATGTGGACCCAAAAAGGCTTTCCTGAATCGATTGACATCATCAAGCGGTAAATGCTAAAATGGTTGGCGAGAGGCATAGTTGCGCCTGTAGCTCAGGGGGAGAGTGCCTGCTTGACACGCAGGAGGTCGGAGGTTCAAAACCTCCCGGGCGCACCATCAACAGATACAGCGGTGGGTATATTTCCACCGCTGTATCTGTTTTATTTGCTGGAAAGATGGCTTGCAACCGGATTTTCCGATCCGTACATTTTCCTGTGAACGGCCGTAGCCATCATCGGGATTCCGCGGGTTCATGGAAAGGCTCCAGGGTGAATTCATGGGTGTATTCCCTGCCGGAAGGAAGCGTATATTCGGGGTGTGTCCTGGCTCCCCAGGAATCATCTCCTCCCACACCCATCTGCCTGTAATCAATGTTCAATACTGAAAATTTTTCCCGGGGCAGATCGCCGATATGGCGGGCTTTCTGAAGATCCTGGCGAGTATATTTCCATATCGAGAAGTCGAAAGTGGGCCTGCCGATGATTTTAAGTCCCGAGTTTTGCTCATCGGTCAAAGTCAACCAGCGGGCATCGCTGCGATTTCCGTTTTCCTGCGGCCGGACATAATCATGTGTCATCTGATCGGCCTTGCTCCTGTAGATGCCAATTTTTGCTCCTGTTTTCCGGTCCCAGTAGGTTTCATGTTCACCCAGGCCGTACCATTGAACATTGTTGAGTTTACCGTTGATTCGTGTTTCCATACCTATGCGGGGGATCTGTCGGTGGCCACCGGCACTGCTGAAGGTCATTTCCACGTCCAGCCTTCCGTTGCCCCATATTGTATAGACCAAGGAGACGGTACCCATCATTTGCCGCAACCTGTACAACGTTTCTATTTTCTTCATTGTCCTGCGGTCTTCTATTATTTTCAAATGCTTCAGTTTCATCACGTCGGCAGCTTTCTCCCACCTTTTGAGCCGCCGGGGCATTCTGTTGCCGATGTCATTGTCCGTGGGAACCCTCCAGAAGTTGGGTTTCAGTTTGCCTTGCAGCATTTCCTTTCCATCAACGACATAGCTTTCAAGGTATCCATCATTCTTCGAGAAGGCCATTTTGAAATTGGCTCCGCTGGCCTGCAACATGGCCGGTTGATCTTTCAGGGCGAATCCCGGGCCGGTTCCGGTTGATTCAGTTTTGCCTTCCATGGTTTCGAGGGAAAATTCGGCGAAGGCAATTTCATGCCCTGCTTTGGCCCAAAGGGTATCATGAGTCAGTTTGAATATGAAGCGGAGATGATATTCATCGAAGGACATCAAAATTTCCGGTTCATTGTAAGGGATGTGAAAGGATTTTTCCTGCTGGGGGGCAATTCCGGAGATATCGATTGGCCCCGTGCGGATAATTTTCCCGTTTTCAAGCAATTCCCAGTGGGCATCCACATCGCCCAGGTCTTTGAAGTAATTCTTGTTCCTGATGACGAATTTTTCTGCTTTCCCGGGGGGGAGGTTTTCGTGGCCGTTTTTGGGCCGGACGGAGATATTCTGATAGACTTTCTTGACTTCGTGCATGGCGGGACTCGGGGTCCTGTCCGGGCGGACGATACCGTTGCAGCAGAAGTTGCCATCGTTGGGGGTGTCGCCGAAATCACCGCCGTAGTACCAGTTGGGATCACTTTCGCTCTGCCCCGGTTTCCTCAGGCCCTGGTCCACGAAATCCCAGATGCAGCCTCCCTGCAGCGATCTATTTTCCGGGGCTTCGATTATGTCCCAGTAATCCTGAAGGTTGCCGGTACTGTTGCCCATGGAATGGGCATATTCGCATATGATACACGGTTTGCTCCTGTTGGCTCTGTAGAGGATCTTTTTGAAGGTGGGATACATGGTGCTGTAGATATCAACATGTTTCCTGTCGTAAGCACGTTCGTAATGTATGGGACGGGTAGGATCTCTTTGCCTTATCCAGTTACTGCAGCGAACGAAATTCACGCCATCGCCGCCTTCATTGCCCATGGACCAGATGATGATACTGGGAAAATTTTTGTCCCTTTCGAGCATATTCTTGATGCGGTCCAGGTGGGCTTCGGACCAACTTTCATCCCTGGCCAGAGATTGAAGGCCGTATCCATAACCGTGGCTTTCGATGTTGGCTTCATCAATAACATAGAGGCCATAAAGGTCGCAGAGAGCATACCATTGCGGATTGTTGGGGTAATGGCTGGTGCGTACGGTGTTGATGTTGTTCTGCTTCATGATCTCGATATCCCTGACCATGCTTTCAAGGGTTATTGCCCTTCCCGTATGCTGGTCGTGTTCATGGCGGTTGACCCCTTTGATGTAGATGGCTTTCCCATTTACCAGCATCTGTCCATTTTTTATCTCGATTTGACGAAAACCAAAATTGAATCTGCGAATGTCGATAGGTTCCCCGTCTTCATTTTTCAGGATCACGTAGGAAGGGTAGAGGTGCGGTGTTTCGGCAGTCCATTTGTCGGGGTTTTGTACATGGGCCTTCCCTTCCAGGGCGGAAAACTGTAATTCTGTTTCCCCTTGCGGGGCGATGGCCGGCACGGGGTATGATTTTATGAACAAATCGCTTCCGTCAGGTTTTTTCATGTGAAGTTCAACGGTGTAACCGGTGGCGATGTCATCCTTGTGGCAATTTTTGATTTTGATGGAGGCATCGATCTCCGCATCCTGGTAATCATTGATCAGCGAGCTGGTAACAAAGTAATCCTCGATGAATGTCCCGGGGGTGGAAAAGACGAAAACGTCACGGAAAATTCCCGAAAGCCTCCAGAAATCTTGATCTTCCAGATAACTCCCGTCGCACCAGCGGTAAACCTCGACCGCCAGAGAATTTTCTCCCTCGTGAACAAGGTCGGTGATATCAAATTCAGCCGGGGTGTAACTGTCCTGGCTGTAACCAACCTTGATTCCATTCACCCAGAGGTAAAATGCGCTCTCCACTCCCGCAAAATGGATCACGATCCTTCTGTCTTTCCAGTTTGGGGGGATATCGAATGTATGCCGGTAGGAACCCACGGGGTTGTCGCGCCGGATATAGGGGCGGTCTTTGGGAAATGGATAGACGATGTTGGAGTAGATGGGGACATCATATCCCTTGAGCTGCCAGTTGGATGGAACCTCCATCGTATCCCATGATGAATCGTCAAAGTCAATAGCGAAAAATTGATCGGGTTTCCGGGAGACGCTGGAGGCATAATTGAATTTCCAGCTCCCGTTGAGCATGATGACGAATTCCGAATCCTCGATTGTACCTGTAGCCGTTTCGATACTGCTGTACGGCACTCCGGTAGTTCTGGCCGGAAGGCGGTTTATTTGAAAGACATGCTGATTTTCCCAGTCATGGTCTGTTTTCTTTTTGGGAACGGCGGTATTGATGATCAGAAGGACGGCTGCGATGGTTACGGCCAGTACAACAAAAAAATCGAGGGGTAACCCGGGCATATTTTCTCCTCCGTTTTTGTGATCGCCTGTCAGTATTGCACTCTCAAAATAATATTAGCAGCTGTCCATATCACTGTCAAACAGCTGCCGACGGGGGATTTGCATCAGGTTGGCCCCTTGCTGCCTCCCCCGACGCGTGAATACGGGGTGGAAATCATGCCGCTCTCCATTGTACCCGATGTTTCGTTCGCTTCACTCAGGATTCCTCGTTGCATGTGGCGGTCGGAATGAGTGAGGGAAAGCCCGGGATGAGAGGTGGAAAGGGGTGATGAAAAGGGTTCCACATGGGGGAAAGAGTTTTTCCTGTACTTTACTATACAATCATATTTTGTTATATTCTGTTTCAGGGGGCTTCAGAAAAATAAAACGCACATTTTACCAAGATAGCTTTTCCTGCTTGCCAGGGCCGCAACTTGTTTCAGACGGGTTTGCTTGAGTCACGGACTTCTTCAAATCATGAATGGGGTGTTGTTTTATGCCGGCCAACCTTACACCACAGTATCATTCGGCGGAGGAAGCATACAAAAAAGCAAAAACCTCTGCAGAAAAGATTGCTGCACTGAGGGAGATGCTGGCCACAATTCCCAAGCACAAGGGAACGGAGAAACTGCAGGCCGATATCAAGAGCCGCCTGGCACGGCTGCGGGAGGAGAAAGGCAAGAAAAAACAGGCGAAAGTTTACAACCCCTTCAATGTGGACAAGCAAGGAGGCGGCCAGATCGTGCTGGTTGGATATCCCAACACCGGCAAATCGGCTCTCCTGGGAGCCCTTTCCAGAGCCAGGCCGAAGGTTGCCGATTACCCCTACACGACCACCTTGCCATTATCGGGAATGATGCCCTACGAGGATATCTATATACAGCTTGTCGACGGTCCTCCCATAACTGCGGACAATATTCCCACAGGTTTTCTGGGAACGATTCGTGAAGCCGATGCACTCATTCTTCTTGTCGATGCTTCGTCCGACGATTGCCTGGAGCAGTACGAGGGTACACTTTCCATTTTACAGGAAAAACAGGTTATTGACCTCTCCGAGGAAGGAGAATTTATTGCGCCGCAGCCTTTCATGGTTGTGGCTTCAAAGCTTGATGTTCATGGCGCATCCGATAATTTGCAGTTGTTGCGTGAGTTCAAGCCGGAACTGGCCATCCGTGGTGTCTCCACGGAGGGAGAAGGACTGGCGGAGCTGAAGGAGGACATTTTCAAAACAATGAATATTATCCGCGTCTATGGCAAGGCTTCGGGGCGGCCTGCCGATATGGATCGTCCCTTTATCTTGAAAAAAGGCAGCACGGTGATTGATTTTGCGGAAGGGATCCACAAAGATTTTACCCGGAACCTGAAAAATGCCCTTGTCTGGGGCTCGTCAAGGTACGAGGGGCAACCCGTCTCCCGGGATTATATTTTACATGACAGGGATATTGTCGAACTGCAAACGTGAGCGTTCGATCATGCAGGTGCAGTGAAAACTTCCTGTCCTTGAAATTTCATCTCCCGGGCAATGTGGTGGCCGACGGCGGTTTGAAGGCGGAGGATGTCGGTATGCCGGAACTTCCAGCCCGGAAGTAATCCTTGAAGGCAGGAAATATTGATCATGATGCGAATATTATTAGATGTTGGTACCATATTGTTCGGCATGGCATTATAAGGTAAATACAATACTTGCAGAATGGGGATGTATAGAGATTGCCTGATAAACGCATCAACATTGACATCGAAATCGATAGATTCGGGGGACACAGATGTAAAAAGGGCACTTCGCTCAAGGAAATATGGCAGAAAGTTCAACCGCAAAATGCCCCGGCGGCCATTGCCGCGGTTGTGAATGATCGTCCCAGAGATCTCTTTTTTTCGATCGATGAACCGGTGAATATCAAATTTCTTTCTTTCGAGGACAACGAGGGCGCAAAGATTTACTGGCATACCACCAGTCATGTTCTTGCCCAAGCCGTCAAGCGTCTTTACCCCGGGGCAAGGTTGGGTATTGGCCCGGCCATTGAAAATGGTTTTTATTATGATTTTGAATTCCCCGAACCTATCTCCATGGAAGATCTGGAAGCCATTGAAGCGGAGATGAAGAAGATTGTCAAAGAAAATCTTTTCCTGGAGAAGATGGAGATGGATCGCCAGGAGGCCGAAAAATATTTTCGGGAGAAGGATGAGCCCTACAAGCTTGAATTGATCAGGGACTTGCCCGAAGATGAAAAAATTACTTTTTACCGCCAGGGTGATTTCATGGATCTGTGCACAGGCCCTCATCTGCTTTCCACGGGGCGCCTGAAGGCTTTCAAGTTGACCGGGTTGGCCGGGGCTTACTGGAGGGGCAGTGAAAGGAACCCGATGCTGCAGCGTATCTACGGCGTTTCTTTTCCTACCAAACAGTTGCTTGCGGATTATCTGGAACTTCTTGAAGAGGCCAAAAAAAGAGATCATCGCAAGCTTGGCCGCGAGCTGGATCTTTTCAGCCTGCACGAGGAGGCCCCGGGTTTTCCCTTTTTCCACCCCAGAGGCCTGATCATCTGGCATGAGCTGGAAAATTACTGGCGTGAGGAACATGTGCGCGGCGGTTATCAGGAAATCAAGACACCGCTGGTTCTGGACTGCGAACTCTGGAAGCGTTCGGGCCACTGGGATCATTATCGTGAAAACATGTATTTTTCGGAGATAGACGAAAGGGAATTCGCCATCAAGCCGATGAATTGCCCGGGGGCGATGTTGATCTATCTTTCGCACCGGCACAGCTACCGGGATCTCCCCCTGCGCATTGCCGAGTTGGGCCAGGTACATCGCCATGAACTTTCGGGTACGTTGCACGGTTTGATGAGAGTCAGGACATTCACACAGGATGATGCCCATCTTTTCATGCTTCCCGAGCAGATCGAGGCGGAAGTCGATGGCATCATCGATATGATTGACCGCATGTATCGCGTTTTTGGTTTCGACTACAGGGTGGAATTGAGCACCCGCCCCGAAAAAGCGATGGGTTCCTCCGAGGACTGGGAGAAGGCGACGACAATTTTGAAACGTGTCCTGGAAAAAAGAAAAAGCAATTTCATGATCAGCGAGGGGGAGGGCGCTTTTTACGGGCCCAAGATAGATTTCCATCTTCGTGACTGCCTGGGTAGATCATGGCAATGCGGCACGGTTCAACTTGATTTTCAGATGCCGGAAAGGTTTGACCTGACCTATATCGGTAAAGATGGCCAGAAACACAGGCCGGTGATGATACATCGCGTCGTCTACGGAGCCATGGAACGTTTTATCGCTCTGTTGATCGAGCATTATGGAGGTGCTTTCCCGACCTGGTTGGCGCCCCTGCAGGTTGTTGTTCTGCCCCTGACCGAGAATCAGTATGAAAACGCTTTTTCCCTGGGAGAACTGTTAAAGAAGGAAGGATTCCGTGTGGAGGTTGACGGTCGCAATGAGAAATTGGGCTACAAGATCCGTGAAGCGCAGCTGAAGAAAATACCTTACATGCTGGTTATCGGCCCCAGAGAGGTGGAAACAGGGAAGGCGGCTTTGAGACACCGCCGGAAAGGCGATCTGGGGGTGGTGGAGGTGGATGATTTTGTCCGGGATTTGCACGATGAGGTAAGATCCAAACGGTTGCCGCCGGATTACAAAAATACTTGAAAAGGATATGATCGAAGATGCCCTCTTACATTGATATTCTGTTGTTCTTGCTGGGAGTTCTGGCAGGACTGATAATTGTTGCTGTTATCAATACCATCAGGATCGGTCTGAAAAAAACGCAGGGTGAACAGCGCCCGGCCATAGGGGTGACCGAGTCGGAACTGGCACACTATGCCGATGGCCTGTCGAAGATGGTGCAGATACCCACTGTCTCTTCCCCCGAAGACCTGACCGAATTTTACAGGTTGCACAGGTGCATGGAGGAGCTTTTTCCCCTTGTTCACCAGAATCTGGAGAAGATCGATCTGAACGGCAATCTTCTGTTTAAATGGAAGGGCCGTGATGCTTCGTTGAAACCGATCGTGTTGATGGGGCATCAGGATGTGGTTCCGGCTTCGGATGAAGGGTGGGACTATCCTGCTTTTTCCGGGCAGCAGGTTGACGGACGAATTTACGGCCGTGGGTCGCTGGATTGCAAGTGCACGGTTTATTCAGAATTTCAAGCGGTTGAGGAGCTCCTTGCCGAGGGGTTCCAGCCGGACTTTGATGTTTATCTTGCCGCTTCCACGGATGAGGAAATTTCGGGCACTGGTGCGCCGGACACGGTCGATTACCTGAAAAGCAAGGGCGTGGAATGTGCACTGGTCATGGACGAGGGAGGAGCCATCGTGGAGAATGTTTTCCCCGGACTGAAACGCCCCCTGGCGGTGATCGGTATCATGGAGAAGGGGTATGTGGACGTAACCTTCACTGCTTCGGGGAAGGGGGGGCATTCCAGTGCACCACCTCGCAATACGCCACTGGAGCGGATAGCCGCTTTCGTTACCAGGGTGAGCAAGAAAAAACCATTCAAGAAGCAGTTTGCACCCGAGGTTCTGGAAATGTTCAAGAAGATGGCTCCCGATCTGATATTTCCTTTGCGCCTGGTGGTGGGCAATATGTGGTTGTTCAAACCCCTGGTAAAAGTGGTGTTGCCCCTGGCTTCGGCACAGGCCCTAGCTTTCATTTCCACCACATGTGCATTTACCATGTGCAAAGGAAGCGATGCACCCAATGTGATCCCCAAGGAAGCTCATGTTACGGCCAATCTGCGTGTATGTGATCATCAGGATGCCGATGAATCACTGGCTGTGCTGAATAAAATTGCTCGCAAATACGATCTTCGGCATACCATACTTGAAAAACGCAATGCTTCACCCAAGGTTGACACCGGGGGCATGGTGTACAAACAACTTGAAGAGAGCATTGCCAGATGTTTCCCCGATCTGGGGGTTGTTCCCTATATACTGATGGGGGGGACAGATTGCCGTTTCTATACGGCCGTTTCGGAGAACGCTATCCGCTTCAGCCCCATACGCATGAACCAGCAACAGCTGAATTCCACACATGGCATAAATGAAAATATATTTATCAAGGCTCTTGGCGACAGCGTCAAGTTTTACAAGTACCTGATCATGAATTTTCAAAGCGAAAGCAGGGGTAATTCTGTTGAAAGTAAATAGATCGATGTCGGTCGGATTTTTATTCATGGTCTTTTTTTTGCTTGTATTCATTGCTGCCTGCGATTCCAGCCGGGCCATGACGGGAGAGGACTATACCATTCCCCAGCTTGACCTGAGCCAGAGGCCCGATGACCTGCATCCCCGATATGATTACCTTTTCGAGAACGTGATCGTCGACAATTCCGGTGATTATCTCGGGCATCCAGACAGTGTACTGCTCGAGAACGGTGATATTTTGACCATGTACCCGGAGGGTCATGGCAAGGGGCCTGTTCGGACCAGGATCAGCACGGATGGGGGCAAAACATGGAAAGATGGCCCGGGGAAAACTCCCGGGTCGTGGGTGGGCTCGCGTGAAACCCCCACCGTCTATCGTTTGGAGTTTTCCGATGAGCGGGCAACGGACAGGTTGATCATGATCTCCGGGAACCCCAAATGGCCGCGCGAGTCCACAGAAGGTGGGTTCAACTGCTCCATATCGGAAAATGAAGGACAGAGTTGGTCGGAGTTTGAACTGTTTTACGACCATTCCAGTTCCAGGAAGGTTGTGCCGATCGTGGCCATGGCCTCGCTGACCAGGCTTAAAGAGGACGGGGAGTTTGTGGATAAATGGATGGGGCTTTTCCATGACCGGAATTTTATCAATTACAGGACAGTGCTGTCTTTTGATGAAAACGGAAGGATGCAATGGAGTGAACCTTGCCCCTATTTCGGCGAATTCCGCAATATCGAAAAACAGGCAGCCATGTGTGAGGTGGAGGTCATCCGCTCCGATGGCGGGCAAGGGGACGAGCTCTGCCTCATAGCCAGAAGTAACGGAAAGCATGGCCGCAAGAATAACAACTCGCTCGTGTCATTTTCACAGGATGAAGGGGAAACCTGGTCCGTGCCGCAGGAGGTTCCGGCCGCGCTCAATGGTGAGCGCCACAAGGCGGTCTATACCAAGGATGGGCGTCTCTTTATCACCTTTCGTTCGATAGAACGTGCCCCGGAGAAACTTGAAAGGTATGCAGAAGGGAAAAAGAAAAGCAACTGGTACAGCGAAGGCTGGGTTGCCTGGGTGGGTACCTACGAAGACCTCAAGGAGGGAACGGAGGGGCAGTATCGCATCAAGATAGCTCATACGTATCTGGATGGCCAGGAAGTTCCCGCGATGGCGGCCAATGCCGATACGGGCTATTGCGGAAATGTCGTCCTTGATGATGGAATGATCGTGACCTGTTCTTACGGGCGCTTTGATCCGCAAGACGTTTTTATTGACAGCAAGGGAAAACCCGTGGTCAGGACTTCGATCGTTTCAAAGTGTATAAACCTTGCCGATACGGATGTGCTGGTCACGATGATGGGTGAATAGCTGCATTGACGGTTGTTTCCAAATGGAATGTTTTTAACAATATCCTGAAGTTGTCGCCTTGTTTTGCGGAAGGTTCCCGGATGGAATGAATTGCCATTGCTCGCGAGCAAATCGGATTTCCGGTTTCTTTTTTCCTGTTATATAATACAAGTATCCGGAGCAACTTTCTCTGTGCGTTCTGTATCCGTTACATAATACCGATGAAATGGGGGCAAGGTATGGAAACTTCTTTCAAAGGCAAAAACGTATATATCACTGGGGGTTCAAGCGGTATCGGATTGTCGTCGGCAAAGCAGCTGGCGGCACGGGGTGCAGATGTTATGATCTTTGCGCGCAATGAGGAACGTTTGAAGGCGGCGGTGGCGGAGATCGGATCGAAGCGAGCTTCCGAGGCGCAACGAGTGTCTTCAAGGCAAATTGATGTGGGCAATCATGATGATGTTTTCAGGGTGATGTCGGGAGCGCTCGAGGAATTCGGTGCCCCCGATCTGTTGATCAACTGTGCCGGCAGGGCATACCCGCAATACTTTGAAAAAATCAGCTATGAGGAATTTGACGGGACGATGAAAACCAATCTTTACGGTATCTGGAATACCTGCGCAGCGCTCGTTCCGGCGATGATGAAAAGGGGAAAGGGGTACATTGTAAATGTTTCTTCCATGGCAGGGTTCATAGGAATTTTTGGATATACTGCCTACAGCGCTTCAAAATTCGGGGTGATCGGATTTTCCGAAGCGCTGCGCAGCGAGCTTCGCCGTTACGGGATCAAAGTGGCGGTGCTCTGCCCGCCGGATACGGATACGCCCGGTTTTGCAACCGAAAACAGGACCAAACCGGAAGAAACGAAAGAAGCTTCCAAGGGGGCGAAGCTGATGTCTCCGGATGAGGTGGCCTCCCAGTTGATCGATGGGCTGAAAAAAGGAAAAGAAATGATCATCCCCGGTACGGAAGGGAAATTCACGTGGCTTCTCAAACGTGTTTTACCATCACTTGTTGATGCAGTACTCAATTCGCAAATCAAAAAGGTGCAGAAAAGATTGCATGCGGAGGGGAAATGATGAAAAATAACAAATTGCAGGGCAAGACCGTCATAATAACCGGAGCAGCCGGGGGTATCGGAACGGCAACGGCGGCTTTGCTGGATTCTCACGGTGCAAACCTGGTGCTGGCAGATATTGATTTTCCCGGATTGGAAAAGGTTGCCGCGGGTTTTTCCAGGAAGCTGCTGGTTGAATGTGATATTACAAAGCGGGAAGATGTTGTTGAGCTCGTTGCCCGTGCGGAGAAGCGATTTAACAAAATTGATGTCCTGGTCAACAATGCGGGCATAATCATTCCCGAGGAGTTTGTGGACAGTAGCTATGAGAATATTGAAAAACAGGTGGCTATCAATCTGATGGGGGCAATCTACGCTACGCGCGAGGTTGTTCCCAAACTTGTAAAAGGTGGTGGCGGGAACATCGTGACCATATCCTCGATGGCGGGGATCGTTCCGGAGACATTCAGTTCCATATATTGTGCCACCAAATTTGCATTGCGCGGGCTCAATCTTACCCTGGCGCTCGAACTGGAGGAGCATAACATTGCCGTATCGACCATTTTCCCCGATTCCACAGATACGCCGATGTTGCGCTATGAAGCGGCCCATGGCGGTTCGCCGCTCACCTTCCTGAGCACCCCGCAGAAACCGGAAGATATTGCCCGTGCGGTGCTGCGGGCGATCACGGCACGGAAACTCGAGCAATATGTGCCTTATTCCTCGGGAATCATGTCGAAAATATTGATGAATGCACCGAAGACAGTCATCAAGCTATGGCCTATCCTTGAAAAAAGCGCGGAGAAGAACAAGGTTGCTTACCAGAAAAAACATAATATCGTGGAAGGAGACAAATAAGATGAGCAATGGCAAAAATAGTTGGATTTCCGTTCTGGCTATCCTGACCGGGATCGGGCTTCTTCTTTTCTGGGTTGGGTTTTTCACCATCGGGCTTGCACCTGCAGACCCGCCGCCGGGTTATTTTGAGTATGAGCATTCTTTCCCGCTGCCGGATATAATACTGGCCCTGGTTCTGATCATCGCCGGCATTCTGATGTTGAAGGAGAATTCTACCGGCAAGTGGCTGGGACTTGTTTGTTCGGGCAGTCTGGTGTTTCTGGGACTGCTGGATTTCAGCTTCAATTTCCAGAACGGCGTCTACGCCCTTTCCACGACGGAGCTGCTGCTGAACGGGGGCATCAATCTCTGGTGCGTGGTTTTCGGGCTGATCATGGCCGTGAAACTGAAACCATTGACACGTTGACGGTGCAGTGCGGTCCCCTGTATATATTGGCCCATGCTGAAAGGCGCTTCGGTTTTCGGCGTCCATTTTGTGGCGTCCATCATTTTTCCGCCGACGTCCGGGCGTCAGGGGTGTCCGGGGCCTGTTCCAGCCATTCCTGGACTTGCTTCTCCGGGTAACGGGAAAAGGCAATAAAGCCGGCCAGGCTGGCCAGTGCGATCACCAGGATGCTGAGCTGAACTCCCAGGGGGTTGGCGATATCCTTGCCAAAAGCGGAAAGCAGGTAGGTGAAGGTAACGCCGGCCAGGGCAATGGTTATCTTCAGCGGGATGGCGCGGGCGCCGAAGAACATTGCTTCGCGGCTCTCACCGGTGCGGGCATGATCTGCACGGGCCAGATCACCGACGGTGGGGTTGATGAGTATGGAAAGGATGGCCAGAGGTAGGCCACAAAGACCGATCATGGCCAGCGCAATGTAATGGGCGACAGGGGTCATGTTGAAACTCAACGGAAAAATCACGATGGTGGCTATTCCGAGAACGAGCAGCCCACCCATGATGACCTTCTTCTTGCCGATCTTTTTCGATACTATGTTTACCAGGGGGAAGCTTAGCAGAGCTACCCCGATGGTCAGTCCGGCCAGTACGGTCATGAAACTTTGAGGTTGTTTGAAGATGACCACGGCATAGTACATCAGGCCGAGGGTTACGATGTTCAGGGCAAATTGCAGGAACACCTCGCCGGCAAGAAAGATACGGAAAGGCCGCACGGCGAAAGTCTTCGCAAAGGATTTCAAGACGCCCATATCGGAAGGCCTGCTGGGCAGGCAGTGTTTTTTTTCATCAAAAGAAAGGGTAATCAGATAAAGAATGATACAGGAGAAGATGGAAAACCCGCATATGGCAAACTGGTAGGCTCTGCGCATACCCATGCCGCTGTTTTCCAGAAAAGTGGTGATCTGGGGGAACAGGATGGTGATGCAGACCATCCCCAACAAACCGAACAGAGCCATGAAAGTGGAGATGTTGATGCGCAGTTCGGGGGTATGGCCCAGCTCGGACATGAGTGCCAGGTAAGGGTTCACGTAAGCGGTGAAGGCGATGTAGAAGAGTCCCATCATCAATGCCAACCAGATCCCGTTCAAAAGCGACTCCTGGCCCGGTTGAGGCGGTGTAAAAACCAGAAACGTTGTCAGGGCAAGAGGTAGAGCGCTGTAAAGAAGGAATACCTTGCGCCGACCAATGCGCGAGCGGCTGTTATCGCTCAGGGTGGCGATGACCGGGTCGGCCAGGCCATCGAGGATCCGTCCCAACAGAAGGGCCGCTCCGGTAATGGTGATCACGCCGAAAAAAGTTCTGTCGGAAACGAGGTTATGTAGTCCCAGTTCTTTTGGCGGCAGGAAATAAAATACGGCATAAAGAATGATCATTCTTTCCAGCAGGGTGAAGGCCAGGCTGCCCAGGGAATAACATATCTGGTTCAACAGCGGTAAAACCTTCGTCTTGTTTTCTTTCACGGGTCTTCCTCCTTCGATATTGTATTATTCTGAACCCTGTGCGAAGTTGTATCCTGATGGTTGCGGCATCAGTTCTGCTCCGTCCGGGTTCCCGGGAATGCTTCGACACAGTCCCGCGGGTTTTCGATTTTCCAGGTTGGCCCGGAGGGGATGATCGGCAATATGGAGATACCATGAATCAAGGTACCTGGCGTCAATATCATCCGCTGTTGCCTTTTGTTTTCATCATCAATGATATATTATCCAAGTTGTTTATACAACTGTTTGCTTTGTTCGGGCAAATCATGGCCGGGTTATGAGAGGCAGCGGATAGTGTGTCAAGGAAAAGGGAAAATGTCCTGAAAACGAGTAAACATTAGCCCCAAGGTATAGCTATAATCAAGAATAATTTGCTGTTGTGTACAGCAAATCTTCGTAGGTTAAGCCCTCTGGAATTTCCCGG
>JAAYSV010000023.1 GCA_012518215.1 Bacillota bacterium | reverse complement strand
TTGTTATTGTTAATTTTGTATTATTCTGGCTTGTAAATAAATTGCTGCACAAGTCAAAATAATACTATTTACATGGTATCACAAGGAAAGCAACCGAAAAATAATCCTATGCTCCCATTTAAGGTAGGACCAAAGTCCCAAGATATAACAAAACCCCATACTTGAGGAGCGGAGGTCCTGCATCATCACCGAAGCGATGTTTTCACAAAGCCCTTTTCTGAACCCGTGTCAGGTTTCAAGTTTCATGCATCAAACTTCGTCCAACTTGATTGAAACATCAAAAGGTTCTATCAACATACATAATATTATATACTCCAATTCTACAATAAAAGAATAAATCCTTCTTGATCCTGCGCTATTTTGGATTCTCCTTCCCGACCTGATGCCGGCAAACCGATGACGGCCAAAAAATCCGGCCAACAGTATCTTCTTCATGATCAGGGCGGCGGTGCCCTTCTTTTCCTCCCTGCAGAAAAAAAAAGATGCTCTTGCTAGATCAAGAACACCTCCGTTATCGTTTCACGATCTCTTTACCGGTATTATCTACCCATCGTTGATTTTGAGGAACCGGCGTCTATTTTTTAGCAATCTTTTTTGACAAACATCTCCCCCGTTTTCACCGCGTTCCCGTATGCCCTCAATATTTTCAACTGCTCCCGGACCTCACCGAGTTCCCGCTCCATCTCGCGGAAAGACTCTTCCAGCAGGTCCTGGTTTTCATTCCTCCTGATCAGAAATCCCTCGATCAGTTCCGCAACCCTGGCCGTATTCCCGGCGAAAGTATTTTTCCTTATCTGCCGCAACAGGCGATCTATCTTGTTTCCTATACCGGCCAGGGAAACCTCGTTTTTGTTCAGGATGGCCTCCCTTTCCTCATCAAGTGCACGGTACAATCTTCTTCCCAGATGGGTCATCAGGTCCATCGATGTCACCTCAATCATTCCTCCACCCGCTATTGGGAACCGCCCGCGAGTCCATTATTTCCAGATCCGGCGCATGGATCTAAGCAATTCTTCCGCCTTGGCAACAGTATCCACATCTTTTTTTATGTTTGCCTCCAGAAGCAGGTAATACAGATAATCGTAGAGGCTGATCAGGTTCGCCGCAACATTCTTCAAATGGGGATTGATCGAACCCATCAACTCGCTGACAATATCCTGCGCACGGCCCAGGCACCGGTTTGCTTCATCGAGATTATCTTCAAGTATCGCTTTCCGTCCCCGGCTCATGAATTTCAGAGCACCATCGTAAAGCATGAGCACCAGTGTCAGGTGGTCGGCGGTCTCGATCTGGGTATTCTGATAACTCTGATAGGGATTTGCGGTCTTCATCCTTCATCAACCTCCTGATTCTACTGCCCGCCTGTATTGATCTGGCCTATAAAATTGTGCAGGAACAGGCCCTGGCTCTGCATCATGGAAACATACGTTTCCAGATAAGAAAACCGCGCTACCAGAGAACTTTCCCGTAATTCCATCCTGTATTCCAGACGCTCGTTGTAATCTTCCAGGCTGGTTACATACGACTGCAGCTGTTTCTGCTGCCCGGCAATTATACCATCCGTCCGGACCAGCAACTTGGAATATTCGCCAATCTGCTTGACCAGGCCCGTGGAACCGGGGCCTCCGGACGCGGCACCAAGAAGGCCCGCCACCCCATCGGGATCTTCCTGCAATGCAGCCTTCAGCTTGGCTTCATCGATCTCCAGATATCCGTACCTGTCGGGAGATGAGATGCCCACATCGCGCAGGGTGTGGAACTCCCCCCCGATCGAAGTGACAGCATTCCCCGCCAGCTGCATCAGACGGCTCTGAACCTGCATCAGGACGGTATTTCCCTGCAGGGGGCCTTTGTCCTTCTCCATGAGATCCCAGATCATCTTGTTGACCTTGTTGTATTCACTCACAAAATTTCTGATCGCCTCCAGGGCCGGCTCATCATTCTGTTCAACGGCGATGGTCACCGCCCCCGTATCATTCAACAACAATGAAACCCCCGCGATCAGATCATCGACGGTATTGGAAGAACGTTCTATTTCCAACCCGTTCAGGCTCAGCTTTGCATTGCGGGCATCTTTCAACTGATAGGCATACTGATCGGCGGCATCCTTGAAGTTCAGGGCAAGCAGGATATTGTCCGTCCCGTATTGAGCTTCTTCACCGGCAGCGGGAACATAACGCGAAGTCAGGATACGCCCCTCTTCGCCTTCCTTCAAGCTTTCCAGCACCATCCGGTAATCGCCCGACTCCTTCATCACCACATAGGATTTTACCCCGGTCTCATCCTGGACGGCATTGATCTTCTCCGAGAGGTCATACAGCGAATCTCCCTGCTGGACCGTGATGATCATCTCCTGGCCCGAGACCCCGATACGGAAACTGCCGAACAACCCCAGAGATGCACCGGCATCACTCACCGCCCCCTGTCCTGCAGCCGGACCCATGGCCACGGTATGCCTGGTTGCCAGCTGCTCAACATCAATATTGTAGGTCCCTTTCTGGGCCGCTCCGGTAATATCTGCCTGGACAATATCCGTTGCAGAGGAAACCGCCTGCAAAGCCTTGAATGTTCCCGGAAGGAAGATATCAGCAGCACTCTGCTCAAGCGCCTTCAGTCTCGTGGCCAGACTGCGCCAGTACTCCATCTTGTCCTGAGTCTGTTTGATCAACAGATTGTTCTGCGTGATCGGCCGCCGTTCCAGCTGCATCAGTTTTTCTATGATTTCATTCACATCAAGGCCCGAGGCAATCCCCATCGTCCTCATACTCACGGTCCTCACTTCCTCTCATAAAGTATATTTATCGGTCAACGCCGTTCGTCGAGCAATATCCCGATCAGGGTCTGGATCTGGGCAACCAGGTTGAGAACCTGCTCCGGAGGTATCTCCCTGACGATCTCGTCTTCCGTGACATTCAATACCTGCACCAGCCAGCGCCCCGAAGATTCGTGCTTTCTGAACCTCAGTCCGATATCAAAAGTTATCGCCGTCTCGTTGAGCTTGACTATTGCCTTCTCCATCTCGGCCTGAAAAGTCTCGTCGCCCTGAAAAGGCAATGCCTTGAAAAGCCGATCATCCTCGTGTTGCTTCGCCTTGACATCGGTCGCCATTTTTGCGGATTCTTTAACTTCCTGTCTGTTCACCTGGCCCTGCATGCGTTCCAGCGCCTCATGGTCGATACTCTCAACTTTCATCTAGCTCACCTCTCTTGAAAAAAGCGGGGCCGGCCTGTGTAAAACCGGCCCTCGCCTGGAAAATAACTAGCTGAGCAATGTCAACACTGCCTGCGGCCTTATGTTGGCATGGGCCAGCATGGCCGTACCCGCCTGCAACATGATCTGGTTGCGGGTGAAGTCGATCGTCTCCAGGGCAATGTCCGCATCGCGGATGCGCGATTCGGAGGCGGAGAGGTTCTCGGAAGCAACGCTCAGGTTCCGGACCGTATGCTCGAGCCGGTTCTGGATCGCACCGAGTGTGGCCCGTTCTCCGGCAACGTCCTCGATGGCACCATCTATGATTGTGATGGCACTGTCTGCACCAGTCTGGCTATCGATATTCACGGCGTTAACGCCCAAGTTAGTGGCATCCATATTATCAATCGAAACCGAGATATTCTGGGTTGCATTGGCGCCGATGTGGAAGAGCTTGGTTGTAAAGGTACCGTCGAGCAACGCCATCTTGTTGAACTCGGTGTCACTGGCGATGCGGTCGATCTCATCGATCAATTCTGCAATCTCCAGCTGGGCCAGGGCACGGTCAGCATCCAGGTAGGTGTCGGTGGCGCACTGCACCGCCAACGTCCTCATCCTGACCAGAATGGCGCTGGTTTCGATCAATGCCCCTTCCGCGGTCTGGATCAGGGAGATACCATCCTGCGCGTTGCGCACGGCCTGGTCCAGGCCGCTGATCTGGCCGCGCATCTTCTCCGAAATCGCCAATCCGGCGGCATCGTCGGCCGCGCGGTTCACGCGCAGTCCCGATGACAGCCGCTCCAGTGACTTGTTCAACCTCATATCGGTGTCATACAGGTTCCGATACGCATTCAACGCTGAAACGTTGGTGTTGATCCTCATAATGTCATCCTCCTTGATAAGTTTTTTTACGGCTTCCCTGCCGTCTTTTATTTGATTCGCCCCCGTGGAACGCCCTCCGGAAAATGGCTTCTTCCCCATCAACTCCCCCCCGCCTGAATTAAAAGGCGCCGGGACGAAACCTGAATATTCACCTGTTCATTTCCGCTGCCGGCCGATCCCCGGCCTCGGTATTTTCTTGAACTGCAACGCCGATCTGATCGCCTGCAAATTTTCCTTCCTCACCGCTTCATAAAGCTCCTGGCGATAAACCGACACGTTGGCGGGTGCTTCGATACCCAGGCGGACAGCACCGCCATCAATCGTTACCACCGTGATCTTTATATTCCCCCCGATCATTATACTCTCGCCGAGCTTACGGGTGAGCACCAGCATCGATTTGCACCGCCCATCATCCGCTCCATTTTTTCATGTATCCAAGGCCACCCTTATCTTGTCGAGCCGATCGGGAAGGATAACCTGCTTTGCCTTCCTCAGAACCGGATTCACCATTACCGGGGCCGCCAGGTTGGCAAACATTTTCTTCCCCCGGATGGTTACCACGACCAGCACCAGCACTTCTTCTTTTTTCTTGATTTCCAGTTCCCGCTGATCGGCTTCCGCAAGATCAAATTCGTATTCCGGAAAGAAGGGAAACGGGTCGGTCAGGATCAGCCCGATATCCGGGTCTTCAACCGACTCGAAGATGACAAAATATTCATTGTCCGGAACCGGTTCCACCAGAAAATTGTGGCACCCCTCGAGGCCAAGAAGGCCCTGGGGGAAATACATACGGTTTTCGCTTGTTTTTTCCGGAGCAGCTGCCTTCACGGATGTATTCATCTTCAAACCACCCTTCCTTCTCAACGCAAGTAGTCTATCAGGGTCGGCATCATCGTCCGCGCTCCCGTGGACAGAGCCGCATGATGCACATTTTCCTGCATCATGTATTCCGTTATCGTCAGGGCCAGGTCAATATCCTCGACGCCGGAACGCATCTCGCGCAAATGGATATTCTCGCTCATCAGTGCCTTCTGCATGATCTCCACCCTTTTCAGGCGCGCCCCCATCGTGGAGATGCCATCGAGGAAATCATTGATCGCACTGTCAACACTCATCAGGCCCTCGTTCCCAAGATATGCGGAATCGTCGGCATGGAGAGCATCCAGGATTTTTCTGACATCATCAAATATTCCAGTCCCCCTGAAGGCTTCGTTGCCCGTAAGATTGAGCGTAACTTCCTGGAAAGGGCTGATCTCGAGGTTGCGCACCCCGTCATCACCGAGATAGGTAAGCGTTCCCGCAACTTCCCTGTAAGGGGCTTCCAGGGTCTGATGCCCGGCAAAGATATAGAGGGAGTTGAACTCGGTGTTGCCAACCCCGACCAGGTGGTTGTAAAGCTCCTCGACTTCCTTGGCCATGATCTCCCTATCCTCATCGGTATGGACATCATGGGCGGCATCGAGGCAGATCACGCGTATTTTCTGCAGAACAGAGATGCCATCCAGCAGGGCATACTCCGTGGCATCCATCCAGCCCTGGCATTCGGTCATGTTCAGGCGATACTGCTCGTTCCGGTCAATCGAGGCCGTGTAGCGCATCGATTTGTTGACCCCCACGGGATTGTCCGAGGGACGATGGAAAACCTTCCCCGTCGAAAGTTGGTTTGATAATTTCTCGAGCCGATTCAGGCTTCTCTGCAGATTGTACCTTACCGTGTCCCCGACCATCATTTGCGTTACGCGCATCCTTGTTTCCCCCTGTTTATTGATCAGAAAGATCAATCTTTATTGTGATTATCGATAACCTATATTCAGCAATACGGCAAGCATCTCGTCGATATAGTTGATGAACTTGGCCGCTCCCTGCCAGGCATGCTGGAACTGGATCATGTTGATCGCCTCTTCATCGATGTTCACCCCGGTGATGGACCTGTGCCTTTCGCGCAGTTGCATCTCGGCTTTCTCGTAAACACTGGTCATGCGGTCACTCTCCATCCCCTTGACGCCCATCTCCGTTATCATTCCGCGGTAATAATCCGAAAAAGTTGCCGTCTTTTCAAAAGTACCGTCCTTGCGCAGGGAGCCGATGGCCTTCTCCATGCGCAGGCGCCCCAGTTCCAGGGCGACCTCCCCGTTGCCGGGCTGGGCGGCCTCCGAGGCCGCACCGATCCGGGCCGGATCTTCAATGATTTCCGGGTTTACATTGAACTGCAGGGAGGCCGGGCCGCCATCGTCGGCAATTTCATTGAAGAAATTTCTCCCCGTAACGAAATCGAGCCCGTACCCATCCCTGTGAATGGCATTGATACTGTTCACCAGCTGTGTAACGATGTGGTTCATTTCGTCCTGTGCACCCGGAAGCGTATCGTTTACCGTCTCCAGCAGACCTGCGAGCCGTCCGGACTGCAAATCCAGCACCTGGCCCCGATGGTTGACGATCTCATATCTGTCGTAAAGGGCGCCGGGGATTTCCCTGGTCTGCAGATGTACCGAAAAGGCGTATTTCTCCTGCACCAGAAGCCGTCCGCCGATAAACACATCCACCGCACCATTATTTTTCTGGTAGACAGCAATATCAACAAGCTTGCCGAGCTCCTCGAGTGCCAGGTCAAGCTGATCAAACATCTCGTTGGATTTTTCCTGCAGGGCATGGAGGTAGATCAGTTTTTCGTTTATACCGGCTATCTCCGAGGCCAACCTGTTCAGTTCCACCACCGTGGCCTCCGTCTCATCGACAAATCCCCTGCGAAATTCATTCAAACGGTTGTAAGTATCACTGATAGCCCGGGTAAACGTGATGGCATGGTCACGAAGCCCCATGCGGACAGCTATGCTTTCCGGGCCTGCACTCAGATGATGCCAGGTATCGAAGAAATCCTCCAGCAGTTTGCCGACACCTTCCTCGGAAGGTTCCATCAAGGAAACCTCGACAGACCGGTAAGCTTCCTGCATCGTCTCCCAGTAAGACTTGTATGACCCATTCCTGACCATCTGGGTATGGTAAAATTCGCTGCTGATGCGTGTTATATCGCTTATCCTGACCCCCTGGCCGGGAGCAATCTGATTGCCGGCCACGATAGCCGGGACGATCGCTTCCATATCCACCCGTTGCCGCGTGTATCCAAGCGTATTCGCGTTGGCCACATTCTGGCCGCTCACTTCCATCCCCTTGTACTGTGCCATCAGGGCCGACCTCCCGATCTCCAGGCTTCCGAATAAACTCATGTGTCAACTCTCCTTTACATTAGCAGCTCTTGTCTATGTTCCGTATTTCCTTGTCCAGGATATCTTTCAACTCGCCCCGCTGATCATACAATTCTTCGCCGGGCAGAAAATATTTTTGCATGTTCTTGATAAAACTGAATCTTTCCCGCAACAGGTCGCCGTTTATGGACTGCAACACGTTGACATGTTTGATTTTACCGGCGACGGCTTCATACAGGTCCAGGAACTGTTCGCTTTCTTCCTCTTCATCAATTTCTTTGACCAGCGCCGCAATATCCGATTTATTTATATCGAGGGAGAGAAGCATCTCCTTGAATGTTCCGACCCTGTCCTGCAATGCATCACGGTAATTCTGGGAAGCGGTGATGGCCTCGTGATCGCCCCGGATGACGACTTCCTGCAGTAGCTCCTCGGCAGCCACTATCTCGGCCAGAAGCTCGTCACCCTCCTGGAAAAAGCCTTTCAACATATCGATATTCAACTTCCCGCCGGATTTATCCGTCACCTTTGTATCCTCCCCGATAAAAAAACTAGGCATCAAGCATCGATTCTGCCAGCTTGGATGTATCAACTTTGTAAGTGCCGTTATTGAGACTTTCGGCAATGGATTCAAGGCGTACTGCCCTTTCCATATCTTCTTCCCTCTCTGTTTTTTCCAGCTCACGTTGAAGCACATCCACCGCATCTGATATTTCCGTCTTCTCGCCGGGGACGGCTCTGCCTGCCCTGGCTGGAATATCTTTTGTTCTGCTTTCGAATTTCAGCAGTTGCTCCAGAATGCTGCGATAACCTTGAATCTTCATCTCAGTCACTCACTTCCATGATCATCTATGACCCTCTACCATTGAATATCGTCATCCGGGGGAAATAATTAAGGGGTATTCATGAAATAGCCGTTTTTTTTTACAAAATTCATCTTGCCCGGATAATTAAACCTTTATTCTGCCACCGGGAACCTCTTTTGCCTTGCCATTCCTGGCCTTCTACACTCTGTCATACCACCCCGTACCCCTTTGTTACCATTGCAAATTTTCTGATTTCGTACTGTTCTGCTCCCGGCAGTCCTTCAGAATGACAGTATAATATAAACGGCTCCCTCCCCCTGTCATTCCGAGCAAGCGGTCTTTGACGGGAACACCAACACGAAGTCACAGAGAATAATGATGTAGGAACGGTAACAGCAGAATAAAAAAAGCGCCGCGAGGAATCTCGGGCAGGGTCAAACATTTTGCTTGATGATGGCGATGGTGATTCGTACTGCTCTGCTTCCAGCAGTAAGGTAAGTGGTATTGATAAAGGTTTCAGCGGGTGCCTGACGTTCCCCCTTTCTTGTTTTTATATGTTGGCTTGGCGACTGGGCCGTTCATGGGCCATAGCAAAAGAACGGTTCAGGGAGTGTGGGGTCGACCAGGGGATTCTTCGGTCGCCCCAAAAAGCAGGGCTCCCTCAGAATGACAGGTAATACACTGTCACATCACGTCGGCAGTCCCGTTTCGCTTCCTCGCC